>JBDKVE010000095.1:0-8068 GCA_039679345.1 Anaerohalosphaeraceae bacterium | reverse complement strand
AAATGATAGTTTTAAAGGGAGGAAAAATGAAAAACAAACCCAATTCCACATTCTTGTATCCATGTATCCTTGCATCCGTACATTCGTGTTATTCACCAAACGAACCCAATTTGTCGCAAGCCGGCAGCTCGAAGCTGGAAGCTGTTTCACCAAACGAACCCATTTATCCTGTTCATCCTGTAAATCCTGTCAAAAATATGAACCCCTCTTATATCTCTGTGCTCTCGGTGGCAAAAAACATGATTTTGCAAAACAAACCCAATTTTGTTGTAAATCATTTCAAAACCACGATTTCAGCAAAAAAGTATCAAAAAAACATCGACTTATGATAGTCAGAAGGCGATTTAAACGATACAAAGGGTAGCGTAAGAGGCGTAGTCGTAACTTATTAGTATATTCCTGTCTAATATAAGGACATAGAATGACCAAACTGGATCCAACCAAGCTGAAGGATTGGGAAATCGCCGAGCTGGCCGAAGAGAATATGAAGCCCCTGTACCAGCTTGCCCGCGATCTCGGGCTGGCCTATGGGGAGCTGCTGCCGATGGGCGAGAAACTGGCCAAGATTGACTACGCCAAGGTACTGGAGCGGCTGCGGTACGCCCCGACCGGCCGGTACGTCGATGTGACGGCCATCACCCCCACCCCGCTGGGCGAGGGCAAGACCACCACCACCATCGGCCTGGTGCAGGGTCTGGGCAAGCTGGGCAAGCTGGGCAAGCGCGTCTGCGGCACGATTCGCCAACCCAGCGGCGGCCCGACATTCAACATCAAAGGCTCCGCGGCCGGCGGCGGGCTGTCGCAATGTATCCCGATGGTGCCCTTTTCGATTCGCCTGACCGGCGATATCGAATGCGTGACCAACGCCCACAACCTGTCAATGGTGGCGCTGACCTCGCGGATGCAGCACGAGGCGAACTATGACGATGCCAAGCTGGCTAAGATTGGTCTTCGCCGGCTGGACATCGACCCCAATAACGTCCAGATTAAGTGGGCGATTGATTTCTGCGCCCAGGCGATGCGGAATATCATCATTGGCCGGGGCGGCAAGATGGACGGCGTCGAGATGGAATCCGGCGCCCAGATTTCCGTATCGAGCGAAGTGATGGCGATCCTGGCGGTGTCCAAAGACCTGGCCGACCTGCGGGGGCGGATGGCCAAGATTGTCGTCGCGTACGATAAACAGGGCAACCCCGTAACCACCAGCGACCTGGAGGTCGATGGAGCCATGACGGCCTGGATGGTTGATGCACTCAATCCCAACCTTGTGCAGACCATCGAAGGCCAGCCGATTCTGGTTCATGCGGGGCCGTTTGCCAATATCGCCATCGGACAGAGCAGCATCATCGCTGACCTGGTGGCTACGCGGCTGTGCGAATATGTCGTGACCGAAAGCGGTTTTGCGGCCGATATCGGCTTTGAAAAATTCTGGAACCTCAAGTGCCGGATGTCCGGGCTGAAACCGCACGCGGTGGTATTGGTCTGCACGGTGCGGGCATTGAAGATGCACGGCGGCGGCCCGGCCGTCAAACCCGGAGCCCCGCTGGCACCGGAATACAAGCAGGAAAACCTTGCCCTGCTGGAAAAAGGCTGCGAAAACCTCGTCGCTCATATCGAGATCGTTCGCAGATCCGGTATTCGCCCGGTCGTGTGCATCAATAAATTCTACACCGATACCGAGGCAGAGCTGAAGCTGGTGCGGTCTATCGCCGAACGGGCCGGAGCGGAAGCGGCGGTGTCCGACCACTGGCTGCGCGGCGGTGAGGGTGCCATTGAGCTGGCCGAGAAGGTCGCGGCGGTTGCGCAGGAGGAACACGAGTTTGAATATCTGTACTCGCTGAACATGCCGCTCAAGCAGCGTATCGAATTGATTGCCACCGAGATTTACGGCGCCAAGGGCGTGACCTATTCTGAAAAGGCCCTGGCCAAAATCAAGAAGCTCGATTCCCAGCCGCATACCCATTCGCTGGGGACGTGTATGGTCAAGACGCACCTGAGCCTGTCGCACGATCCGGATTTGAAAGGGCGGCCAACCGGCTGGGAGCTGCCGATTCGGGACGTCATGGTCTATGAGGGGGCGGGCTACGTGGTGCCGATTGCCGGAGATATCAAGCTGATGCCGGGGACGGCTTCCGACCCGGCCTTCCGACGAATCGACGTGGACGTCAAGACCGGCAAGGTGCGGGGCCTGTTCTAAGGCAGCTTAGTCGCCCTGCTGACTTGAGGGAACGAAAAACGCTTTACATTTACCCGTGTTGATCTCATAATAGGGACAGCACCGGAATGTATTTGCTTGCCTCGAATTATAGCATCAGTCCGGTACATAATAACAAAACAATATCCAGGATCGAATCATGGCCGCACAGATTATCGACGGAAAACAGATCGCCGCAGAGATGCGCGAGGAATTGAAGCAGAAAGTAGCCGCACTAAAAGCCAAAGGCGTTACGCCGGGGCTGGCGGTGGTGCTGGTGGGCGAGGATCCTGCGTCGAAATCCTATGTTACGGCAAAAGAGAAAGCCTGTGAGGAAATCGGTATTTATTCGAGTGACAACCGCATTCCGGCCGCGACAACACAAAATGAACTTCTGGCCATCATCGACAAGTTTAACAAAGACCCGAAGATTCACGGGATTTTGGTTCAGCTCCCCCTGCCCAAACATATCAATGAGGACGCGGTCCTGCTGGCGATTGACCCGAAAAAGGATGTGGACGGTTTCCATCCGGTCAATGTCGGCAGAATGGTCGTCGGACAGGACGCGTATCTGCCTTGTACGCCGCACGGGGTGATTCAGCTTCTGATGCGGTCGGGTGTGAAACTGGATGGGGCCGAGGTCGTGGTGGTCGGACGCAGCAATATCGTCGGAAAACCGGTAGCCAATATGCTCATCCAGAAGGCCCCCACCGGAAACGCCACGGTGACGATTTGCCATACGCGAACGAAGAATCTGGCCGAGCATGTCCGCCGGGCGGATATTATTATTGCTGCGGCCGGGCGGCCCAACACAGTTACCGCTGATATGGTTAAGCCCGGGGCGGTAGTCATCGATGTCGGCGTCAACCGGATTGACGATGCCAGCAAAAAGAGCGGCTTTCGTCTGGTCGGCGATGTGGATTTTGAAGGCGTTAAGGAAAAGGCCTCACAGATTACCCCAGTGCCCGGCGGTGTCGGACCGATGACGATTACGATGCTGCTGTTCAACACCGTGCAGTCGGCGGAAAAGACACTGGCCAGACAGACTGATCTTACTTGAAATTTTCCGTTTCGGCGCGGCTAAGTACAGCAACTTTAACCACGTGCTTTTTTTGCTCGCGGAATAATCATACCCGTTGGGTATAATTGCTGTAACGGCGTATCTTCTGCGGGCATCTGAAAGAAAAAGCTCCCCGAAAACGGGAGTTGGCAATAATCTTATCGGAAAGAATGCCTTATGCGAAGAATGCTGAGCGGAATCCTCGTTTTTGTATGTTTTATTACACTTCATGCCGCTGCGGCCGAGTCCCCTGCCACGCCGCCCAAGAGCTTCAGGCCGGGCGAACTCTGGCCGGATACGGATGGGGTACATATCAATGCCCATGGCGGCGGGATTCTGATACACGACAACACCTATTACTGGTTCGGTGAGCATAAGACCGAAGGGCGACGCGGCAATAACGCCTGGGTCGGGGTAGGCTGCTATTCCTCCAAAGACCTGTACAACTGGAAGAACGAAGGGGTTGCGCTGTCGGTTGTCAAGGATGATCCGAGTCATGATATTACCGCCGGGTGCATTATCGAGCGGCCCAAGGTGATTTACAACGCAAAGACCGGCAAGTTTGTCATGTGGTTTCATCTGGAACTGCGGGGCAAAGGCTATGTCGCCGCCCGTGCGGGTGTGGCGGTGGCAGACAAAGTAACCGGGCCGTATCAGTATTTGTACTCGCTGCGTCCGAATGCGGGGGTCTGGCCGGACAATGTGACCGAACAGGAAAAACAGCCGGAAAAGGAGAATTTTCTGGCACGGGATTTTGAGGGCGGGCAGATGTCGCGGGATATGACGCTGTTTGTGGATGATGACGGCAAGGCATATCATATTTACTCGGCGGAGGAAAACTATACGCTGAATATTTCTCTGCTGACGGATGACTATCTCAAGCCTGCGGGCAAATATGTGCGGGTTTTCCCGAGAGGCCATATGGAAGCACCGACGATTTTCAAACACAACGGGTTGTATTATTTTATCGGCTCGGAATGCACGGGGTGGAATCCCAATCCTGCTCACTCGGCTGTGGCCAAATCCATCTGGGGACCGTGGAAAGAGTTGGGCAATCCGTGTCAGGGCGAGAGAGCGGACAAGACCTTTGAAAGCCAGAGCACCTACGTATTGCCGCTTGCGAATAAGCCGGGATGCTTTATCTTTATGGCTGACCGCTGGCGGCCGCAAAATGCCATCGATGGGCGGTATGTGTGGCTGCCGATTGAATTTGAAGACAACAAGCCAATTCTGCGGTGGCGGGATAAGTGGGATTTGAGCTTTTTCGATTCGAAGCCGTAACCGGCATCGGCTTATTCCAGTTCCATCAGGGTGCTAGCAATATCTCTGGGGTCGATTTCGGGATAGTCCAGGCTCATGGATGAGATAGTCTGGCAGACCCTGCCAATGGATACGGAGGCAAAGTCGCGGGCACTCTGACGCGGCATGAATTTCTCCGCCGACTCCCAGCGAGATATTGGAGTCATGCAATAAACCATCAGCAGGCAGCCCCACAGGATATAACCGAACAGCAGACCGAAGACGGTGCCGGCTGCCATTTTGACGAGGGGGCGAAAATAGGTATCCGCACCCCGCACGAAAAATCTGAATAAGAAATAGTCCAGAGCAATAAACACCAATCCGCCGACGGCGGCCAGGCACACGAGAGCAGTAATTAAATCCGGCAGGAGTTTCGGCCCGGACTGCAGCAGAAACGGCGTGGACATTACGGCGGCATAAACCGCAACGACCAGGCTGAACAGGTGAATTGCCATACGATAGGCCCCTGCTTTGATACCCAGGATGACCCATACGAGTAAGAAGAGTATCAGTATCATGGTTTGCCCTCCAGCCCCTGAATAATGCGTTTGATTTCCTGCATGGAGGTTTTTCCGGCCAGCACCCATTGCATCCCTTCACGGCGGAGATGATGGAACATCCGGTCATTGCCTTCGGCTGCCATGCGAGCGGCGTTGAATTGGGGATCGCGAAGCTGCCGAGCCAACGTTTCATTCATTTCGACCACGTCGGCCAGGATCGCCCGTTCCATATAGCCGGTCTGGAAGCAATCCGGACAACCGCCGGGGGCATAGATACTGCCCGTGCCAACTTTTTTATTTCCGAGATAATCCTGCTGGAAATCGCTGAGCTGGGCTTTGACTTTGCAGATCGGGCACAATTGTGATATGAGCCGCTGGGCACAGACCAGCACCACCGTTTGAGCCAGTTCTGGGGCGGAAATGCCCCAGTCGGTCAATTTGACCAAGGCGGCTTCGGCGGCTGAGGCATCCAGACCGGCCAAAACAAGTCGGCCATTCTGTGCCAGTCGGACAGCCAATTCGGCGGTATCAGCATCGGCAAGACAATCGATCATTATAACTTCAGCGTCGGTTTGTTCGAGGGTATGCAGCATTTTCGCCACAGACCGCTGGTCGGATGCCTGGGTCTGATTGATTCCCAGCATGGCGAATTCGATTTGCCCTTCGACGCTGGTGATATGGCGTGACAGACTGCGTACCGAATCGAGGGCTGAATAGAGAGCTGTTTTTTTGCCGCTGCGGGCTGGGCCGCAAAACAGAATCAGACCGCTGTCTTTGCACAGGGCTTTTTGAATCTGTGCAAGCTGGGCGGCAGTGTAGCCAAGCTGGTCGAGTTTAGGCGGGGTCAGAGCGGAGTTAAAGACACGAATAGTCATCCGCTGCCCTGCCAGGGCGGAGACTTCGACGACACGGAAATAGGCCGTCACATCCCCCGACCGGCCGGTGAAGGTCCCCCTGCGGTCTTCTTCCAAATCCTGGGGTATTCCTGCCATGGTCCGTATCAACGACATCACGCCAACGGCTTCTCCGGGCATCAGTTGCTGCCAGCGATGGTATCGCCCTCCGATTTCGAGGCCTATTTGATAGCCCCCGGCGATATCCGGCTCGATAATAATCCACTGGGCTTTGCGTTTCATCGCCTCGGCACAGAAGGCTTCCACGATGGTACGGAACTGCACCTCAACGACAGATTCAGCCGGATGCACAAGAATCGGCTGCGATGCCTTTTCGGGCAAGGCAGGCTGTTCTTTTTCGGGCAGGCCGGCATCTCCGGTCAGATCCACCACCACCGGCCGCTGTTGAATCGGGGTGTCGTCTGTATGCAATGGCGTTTGGTGTTCTTGCGGTTCCCTATTGGCGGGTGCTGCATGGCCAAGCATCTGATCCAGGCTCTGGCCGTCTTCGGTCATCAACTGGACGCAAGGACTTTCAGGATGTTCCACGCGGAATATCGTATGAAACATGTAAGGTACGACCCGCCGCATCGGCATCCGGCCGTCGGCGATCTGACAGACGGTATCAACAATGAACAGGATAATCAGCAGCAGCGGCCCGGTAAACAGTGCCGCAAGACAGGCGGCATCCGTGAAGCGGTCGGAAATCAGCGGGCTGCGATAGGTCCGGCGGATGCTGTACAGGCACAGGCAGAACCAGGCAACCAGCAGCGCCAGTTTCAAGAGGCTATAGGGCAAATGCGGCAAGAATGGAATAGCTTGGCCGGTCATCATAAAGGTTTGGCCGGAACCCCAGAGGGTTTGGCATTTTCGGGAAGATTCACCAGATAATTGACCGCAGCTTCCGGCTCGCCATCAAAACATTCCAGCGAGTACTCGCCGATGAAATTGCATACCTTTACAACCGAGGCGGAAGCGAAAGACTGCATTTTTTCACGCTGAGGCAGAAAGAAAGGAATGCTACCCCGGGAAAACGGCATAATGGTCATGAGCAGAAAAACCCATCCTGCGACAAAATACCCCAAGAAGAACCCGCCGGCGATCCCGGCCAGTTGGTCGATAAGTTTGGGGAAATAATCCTCGGCATCCCGCAGAAAATAAAACCATGCGAAAGTCTGCAATGCCGCAAAAATAAAGGCCGTCAGCACGAAAATCGTGATCGCGGCATAATACCCCGAATCGCTGTACTCGGGGCTCATTGACAAAATGACCGGTGCGGCCAGAACACTGACGTAAATACCCACCATCAGATTAAATAACGCCGCGACCATGCAATACAGGCCTTTCTTGAGGCCCAGCCAAGCAAACAATCCGCCGATAATCAGACAAATCCAGAATATCATCGTTTACTCCAATGTCGAAGTCACCCGCTTGATTTCATTGAGGGTGGTCAAGCCGTCAACCACTTTTTTCATTCCCATGTGCCGCAGGGTTGCATGGAACTGCTTGTCGCCCTTCTGTTTCAGATCGCCGGGTGTCAGGGTATTATTGCACAAGACCGTCCGAATGTGTTCGTTCATATACATCACATCCATAATGGCCGTACGGGCGTAATAGCCGGTACCGCCGCAACTGCCGCAGCCCTGAGCATGCAGAATATGGTGAGGATCAACCTGATTCTGAGTGCAAAAGTCCATCTGGCTCTGGGACAGTTCGGCGGGGCCTTTGCAGTGGTCGCACAGCTTGCGTACCAGCCGCTGGGAGATAATCACACTCAGCGCCGAGGCAATCAGCAGAGGACGGATCCCCAAATCAATCAACCGCACCAGCGCCGCCATATTGCTGCTGGCGTGCAGGGTTGCCAGAACGAGGTGGCCGGTCTGGGCGGCCTGCACGGCCATCTGGGCGGTTTCCGCATCGCGGATTTCACCGACACAAATCACATCCGGGTCCTGACGCAGGATGTTGCGCAAGGAATTGGCGAAAGTCACGCCGGCCTTGTTGTTGACTTCAATCTGGCTGATGCTGGGGAAGACGTGTTCGATGGGGTCTTCGATGGACACCACATTGCGCTCATTAAAATTTATGAGATTGAGCATCGAATAGAGCGTGGTGGTTTTGC
>JBDKVE010000094.1:0-32849 GCA_039679345.1 Anaerohalosphaeraceae bacterium | reverse complement strand
AGCGTCGAATCAATCGAAAACTGCACCGGCCCTTCGGACCCCGTCACCGCCTTCATCGCGTCGCGGATGGCTTTGGCAAAATGATTTTCAATCCAGCTTGCGATAAAACTGTTGGGAACAGCAATATCCAGACCCTGTTCGGTCAGCGTAAAACGCGAGCTGCTCTTGAACCAGATTTTATATTTTGCCTCACCAACGGATTGGGCAATGTGTTCATAAATCGCTTTGGTTTCTTCCGTGAACGAAATCTGCATCGTTTACTCCAAGGGTTTAGTGTTGTTTAACAAAGCAGTTACTCATCGATACAGGTCCTCCTGTAGTCATCAGCAATGGGCAAATCATAGACGTGTTCAGCAAAGGTTTCAACAGGGATTTTAACAGATTCTTTTCCACACCGAAAAGGCATTGCAAATGTCAGCACTTACGAACGAAAAAAAATTATTTTTAACACACTATTAACAATACAAGTCGCAATTGTGGATAACCTGTGGAAACTCGTTGCAAAAATCACGTTTTCAATACTGATACCGCGTATCCGCCGTCGTGATCGATTTTATCCACAGTTGTGGTTTGCGGCACAATCACGTTTTCTTTCACCAAACGCCCATCCTGACGCTCGCTGAGCACACTTCGCACCAGCGTCTGGTTTTCCTCAGCCAGGATACTGCATGTTGAATACAGCACATACCCGCCGGGCCGGACAATCGATAACGCCTGATGTAAAAGTTTTTTCTGCGCCGCAATTAAAGACCCCAGCGATTTTTCCTCCAGCCGCCACCGTGCCTCGCAGCGTCGGGCCAATACCCCGGTATTCGAACACGGCACATCCGTAACCACCGCATCGATCATGGGATTGGAAGCAAGAAACGATTTGAGATGTTCCGGTTCGACGATGTCAACATGTTCCAGTTTCAGACGCTGGCAATTCTGCCGCACCTTTTGCAGACGGACTTTGTCCGCATCGCTGGCATAGAGTTGTCCCGTATTCCGCAACAAACCCGCAAGAACTGCTGTTTTTGTTCCCGGCGCGGAGCATAAATCCAGGATTGTCCAGCCCGCCTGCACGGGTAGCAGATTTATCGCCTCAAATGCCGCCTGGTCCTGCACAAAGAATAATCCCTTTTCAAATGCACTCAACCCCGCGATATCCACCCCCTGCAATAGCGTCAATCCCGTCCCATCGGGCGTCGGGCTTGCCTCAACTTCCTCGGCCGCAAGCAGGGCGACAAGCTCGGCGGTTGTCGTCAGCAGTGTATTGGGGCGAAGTACCACCGTCGGCCGGCGATTGGAGGCCATGCATATCTGTTTTGTCGCCTCCGGCCCGAACTCGACCAGCCACCGCCGGACCAGCCACGCAGGCAGCGAAAACGCCGCCCCCAGAAATATCGCTAAATCCTGCTGGGGTTCAGGCAATATATCTGTTTTAAACAGGCATCCCGCCTCCGCCTCCACCGGCAGGATTTTTCTTGGCGGCTGTCCGGCCAGGGCTGCCGTTCGTAAATCAATAGCCCGCTGAACGTTACGCAAGACCGCGTTAACAAATCCCCCGGCCTTTCTGGATAGCTTGGTGGCGATTTCGACCGTCTCGTTGACAATCGCATACTCCGGCGTGCGGGGCACATAAATCAGTTCGTAAGTCCCTGTCCGCAACAGGGCTAAAATCTTTTTATCCGTGTGCTCCATCCGAATCTTGGCCGCCTGCGACAAAACCAGGTCAATAGCCGACAGGTTGCGGATGACCCCATACACAAGATCCGTCGCCCGGGCACGCTGGTCAGTCCTGCTCATCCACCGATCCAGCCGGGCGGAGGTGTCATGCCGGTTGAAGTCCAGCTTCTGCAGCACCTCAGCCGCCACCACCCGTGCCGACAGCACCCGTTTATCTATCTTCTCATGTTTCGATTCCATCCACCCATCATAATTCACCCCTGCATAAAATGGAATCCCAGAGTTTAAAATGGGTTCATTTAAACTAAGGCTGGAAAGAAAAATGAAGCGAGGACGCTTTGTCTATATAATGGACAAAGCAAATAGTTTCTGGTAGAATATTAGGATATGAAAAGGCTTGATTTTCACAACCCGATGTGCGGCCTTCATGTTGTGCTGTTGGCGATGTTTCTATCGGCCGTTGTGTTTGCCGGGACGGGGGCAGTGCCGCATCAAACGGGGCGATTTGTGGTTCAATTCGACCAATACAGTCCGTTATCCAGTACCGAAGCGCTGATGGAGCGGATGAAAGTCCCTATCAAGCCCGGTTTGATCGACAAACACTACTATGCCATTAAGGAGGAGTCCTTTGAGGTGTATGTACCCGGTGCTTATGAGCCCAATACCCCGTTCGGCCTGCTGGTCTGGATATCCCCCAATCCCGACGGCAACATCGAACGTTACCTGGGCTTTCGAGGGCTGATGGATCAACATAAGTTGATCTGGGTGGGGGCTAATCGTTCAGGCAACGAAACCGACTTGTTCCAGCGTCGAATTCCCCTGGCCCTCGATGCGGCGTATAATATGCCGAAGCTTTACACAATTGATCCAAATCGCATTTATGTCGCGGGACTTTCCGGCGGCGGGCGCGTGGCCAGTATCACGGCGTTTCATCACAGCGATGTCTATCACGGCGGCGTTTTTATTATCGGGACCAATTATTGGAAGCCGGCGTCGATCCCGGAGCAAAATATCGTCTTAAAAGCCAATGCGCCAAGACCTCGGCCCGAATTTCTTCTGCGAGCCAAAGAACGCGGCCGATATGCACTGCTTACAGGAGACACCGACGTCAACCGGCCGCAAATGCATACCTATTATGAAGGACTCCGCAAGGATCTCAACCATGTGCTGTACATTCAGGTTCCCGGAATGGGGCATGAGGTTCCGCCGCCGAAGGCATTCGACGAAGCCCTGGACTATATCGATATCTCTCTGTCACAGAAAGCAGAATCAGATAATTGAAGGTGGAACATTACACCGGTGATACGCCGGAGTGCCGCAATGTGGCTATAGGCCATGTAGTCAAGGCGCTGGCGTTGTTCAAGCAGGAAATCAGGACGAAAAAAGCCATCGTCGAGTTTGTCCAGCGGCAGACTCAGAATTCCCGTCCGGCCGTGAGGAAAAAGGCCGAGGCGCTGTTGAAGACCTTGTGAGCAGCATAGAGCTGTTTATGGTTTTGCAAACCAGGATTTGGTGTTTTGGCAGAGTTTGACGAGCATTGGCATTGCAGGAACTTCAATCAAGACGCACACCATCATAATCTATGTCAGAAGTTCGGCAGCTTCTTTCATAGAACAAACCATGCCACGTTCAGCGATGCTGGTAAAGTTCTCACCAGCCAGAACATCAGACAGCGTTTGTGTCATCGCCCGGATACTTACGAAGACCGCCAATAGTGGCAGACTTACCCTGGCCACACCAATTTGCTTTAGATCGGCAATAGATAGATTCATATTATTAGGCATTCCTGCGGCAATGCTTACCGGACCGGCAATCTCCCTGACCAATAACTGTGCCTCTTCCAACTTAACTACCCCTGTTACGAAAGCCAAGTCAGCCCCCGCCTGAAGATAGCGATTGGCCCGTCTGATAGCCTCCTTCAATCCTGCGGCACGATCTTTAGCCGTTGCCAACGCATCAGTCCGTCCGTTAATGAAGAAGTCTCTTTGGTTCAATGCGGTCGCAGCCTGCCGGGCAGCCGTTATTTTGTCCACCATGAACTGACAATCCACTACTTGTCCACTGCCTTTGGGCAGTCCCAAAACCTGATCTTCGATATTGACACCGGCAACGCCAATATCGATGTATCGGCGAATCGTATCGCCAATAACAGTAGCATCGCCAAAGCCATCTTCACCATCAGCCATGACGGGGACTGATACTGCCTCTACAATGTGACGGGTGATATGGAGATTCTCCTCCAATCCAAGATTTGGTTCAGGGTGACAGCAAGCCGCAAGAGCGATAGAGAAACCGGAACATTGTACGGCCTGAAAGCCCAATCGTTCGATGATTCTGGCACTTAGGGCGTCAAAAGCGTCCGGCATTACTAATGTCTGACCGGAGTTTATCAATTCGCGTAAATGTGTGCTCTTATTCATGATATTCTCCTTAATCTCTTGGTAAGTTAACCTAATCTCTCATACCATCGTAGTTTGTTGTTGGTTATTTATTTTTTGCCGCAGGGAACCAGTGTGTCGTTCTGTTGGCAATTTTTACCAAAGTCAGCATCACCGGCACCTCGACCAGTACACCTACAATGGTTGCCAGTACCGCTGGTGAAGAGGCTCCAAATAACGAGATCGCAACTGCAACCGAAAGCTCAAAAAAGTTGGATGCTCCGATCATGCCGGCCGGAGCTGCAATATCATGGGAGAGTTTTAGCTTTACACAGGGCAGATATGAAATAAAGAATATGAAATAGGTTTGGATCGTTAAAGGAATGGCAATGAGAATAATATGCAGCGGATTCTTCACGATGACATCCCCCTGGAAAGAAAAGATTAGTACCAGGGTCAGCAGCAATCCAATAATTGTGATATTGTTGAATTTCGAAATAAATGTGGTATTAAAATACGCTTCGCCTTTTGTTTTGACCACATGCACCCGGGTTGATATTCCTCCAGCCAGCGGAACCACGACAAAAAGAACTACCGACAATAATAAGGTATTCCATGGAATGGTAATCCCTCCGATACCCAGCAACAATGCAACAATCGGAGTAAACGCAATCAGAATGATCAGGTCATTGGTTGCCACCTGAACCACCGTATAAGCCGGATCACCCTTGGTCAGGTAACTCCAGACAAAGACCATGGCCGTGCACGGGGCTGCCCCCAAAAGAATGGCCCCGGCAAGATAACTCTTGGCAAGGTCGGCTGGAATTATCGCCTTGAAAACAACAAAAAAGAAAAAGTAAGCGATGGCAAACATGGTAAAAGGTTTAATTACCCAGTTGGCTATCCACGTCACAAATAGCCCTCCGGGGTTTTTGCCCACATTTTTAATGCTTGCAAAATCAACTTTCATCATCATGGGATAAATCATCAGCCAGATCAATATGGCAATGGGTATGGATACTTGCGCATATTCAAATCTACTCAGAAATTGCGGGATTATCGGTATGAACTTACCAATCAATACACCCGCAATCATGCAAAGCAAAACCCATAGCGTGAGATATTTTTCGAAAACATTTAATCCTTTACCCTCAGCCTGTAGTGTTTCATTTTGTGTCATAATGGCAATTCCTTTTCTTATCCGCCGCAACAAGAAGATTTATTTTGTTTATCTTTCGGTTTACAAATAGATTCGTGGGCATTGACACATTTCTCCTGTTGTTCGTTAATAAAGGATTCCATTGCTGAGACGGAACCTTTCTGCACGGCCTTGCCGATGGAGACGGCCATGTCGATTTCTTTTTCGGAAGCCCCGACCTGACGAGCCTTGTCCAGATGCCAGATTAAACAGGACTGGCAATGGGCTGTCACGGATGCGCCGATGGCGATTAATTCTTTTTGCTGAGACGTCAGTGTTTCGGCGGCGGATTTCTCCGCAGTCAGGTTGATACTGACGATGTAGTCCGAGAGTTTCTGGCCTTTGGGCAGGGCGTCTTTGACGGATTGATAGAGTCGGTCGTTGCAGTCTTCCATGATATCGAAAGCGTATTCCTTTTCCGTCCAGTGAATGTTGCCAAGGCCTGCAGCTTTGGCCATCTCGACAGTCTGGTCAATCGACACCGCCCCGGCCACGCAGCCGACCAGCGCAATGGCCATCTCGCGGATGGTCTCGGGCAGCGGTTTTTTCAGTGCCAGATCCGACACGCACACTTTGCCGCCGGGTTTGAGTACGCGGCCGACTTCCCGCCAGACCTGAGGCTTATCCGCTGAAAGATTGATGACGCAGTTGGATATGATAACATCCACCGAGGCATCGGCAACGGGCAAGTGCTCGATTTCGCCCAAACGGAACTCTACATTGGACAGGCCCGTTTTGGCGGTGAATTGTTCGATACTGGCCCGGGCCTTGTCCAGCATCTGAGGTGTCATGTCCACGCCGATGGCACGACCTGAGGGGGCGACCTTGCGTGCGGCAATAAACACGTCAAAGCCCGCACCGCTGCCGAGGTCCAAAACGACCTGGCCGGCCTTCAAATCCGCCAGCGCCGTCGGGTTGCCGCAGGACAGTCCCATGTTGGCACCGTCCGGCAGCATGGCCAGTTCTTCGGGGGAGTAGCCGACTTGTGCGGCTAATTTATCCGGCTGTGCGGAACCGCAGCAACAGCCGCTGCCGCCTTTGGCAATCTCGGCATAGCCTTGTCGAACTGATTGCCTGATTTTTTCATTCGATTCATTTGTCATTTCTATTTTTCCTCCGTTTCTATTCCCAGTTCAGTCAGCCAAACCATTATTTTTGTTTCGATGGTATCGCGGGTGTTGCGGAATGCGTCGGCGATTTCTATCGGGTCACCTCTGACGGCGGCGGGGTCGGGCAGCGGCCAGCGTTCGACGTGCAGGGCAAATGGATACAGCTTTGGGCATTCGGCCTCACCTTCATGGCAGACAATGATGATGTGATCAAAGAGCTGATGGCCAAGATACAATTCAATGCCTTTGGGGGTTTGGCCGGAGATATCGATACCGATTTCTTCCATCACGGTATAGACTAAGGGGTGGATGGGTTCAGGTGTCAACCCGGCGCTGTAGATATCGAAGTGGTCGCCGGCAATATGTCGCAGGAGGCCTTCGGCCATCTGGCTGCGGCAGGAGTTATGTTTGCAGAAGAATAAGACGCGTGGTTTTTTTGTCATAGGTCATCTCGTTTCCGGGGTTTGGGTGAGATTGTCGGGCAGGCCGGCGACGAAACTGCGGATCTGGTCGCGGACGCGGCGATAGCAATCGAGTGCAGCCTGTTCGGATACGGCTTGTTTGGCCAGTCGCGGCGGGTCGTCGAAGCCGACGTGGACGACTTTGGCCCGGCCGATAAACAGCGGACAGCTTTCGTGGGCGTGGTCACAGACGGTGACGACATAATCGAACGGGATGTGTTTGAGGTCATCGACGCGTTTGGACCGTTGATTGGAAATATCGATGCCCGCCTCGGCCATGACGCCGACGGCGTTGGGGTTGAGGCCGTGGGTTTCGATACCCGCAGAATATGGTTCGAGTGTGTCGGCCTTGAGATGTCGAGTCCAGCCTTCGGCTATCTGGCTGCGGCAGGAGTTGCCGGTGCACAGGAACAAGATTTTCAGTTTTGATTTTGTTTGCGGCATAATTGCTCCGGTTCGATGGCGAGGACTTCCTGAAGGCGCTGGTGGTCCCGGCCGATTTGCTCGTCGTTACGTAATGTGCCGCTTATCCACGCGATGGCTTGCCGAGCTTCGGTGGAGCTGTTTTCGTCTGACCATGCGAAATGCATCCACCGGCCCTGTTTGCGGCCGGTGACTAAGCCGGCCTGTTGGAGGATGGACATGTGCTTGGAAATTGTGGATGATGCGAGTCTTAATATTTCCACGATCTGGCATAGGCACAGGGGGCCATCGGCCAGAAGCATCAGGGCACGCAGGCGGGTTTCGTCGGCGAGGGCCTTGGCGATGGAAACGGTGGTTTTGAAGGTGTTATTTTTATATTTCGTCATATAACGAAATATAGCGTGAATGCCGAAGTTGTTCAATAGGAATTGTGTTAGAAATTGATTAGAGCGAGCGATGGCAATTGTATCATCCTGTCTGTAAATGAGTTATGTATTTACGCGGATTTTATGGGACGTAAAAAAATGTGAAAAATACGTAGTTCCCACAATAGATTTAAAAATATAAAATTCGTAAAATCATGGAGCAAATAGCCCGAAGAATAGAATATCGTTTGTGATGCCCTTCCGGAGATAAGTTTAGTGCAACAGGGGATTTCGGAGTCTGTTTGCGAAAGAGCAAAGAGGATACTTCCTCTTCATCAACGCGGTCGGACTTGCCCCTGTCAGGACAAGTCCGGCAGACTATAACCACAGAGGTGTTCTCTGTGTTCCATGATGATTGAATAAAAGGAGCCATGATGAGACAGATTATTTGTTTGGCAGCGTTGCTGATTGTGAGTGGTTTGAGCTTTGGGGGATTGGTTGAAATTAGTGATTTTTCCGGGGAGTATGCAGGGTATGTACAGGAGGACAATCTGCAGGCGTCCTTCACGGACAATGTGAACCTGCTTTATACGTTTGTCCATAGTACGGCCTATACCAATGGCGAAAACTATGTCTATTTGTATCAGGTCACCAATATGAACTTTACCAAGGTGCTGCATCGGTTTTCGGCGGCAGATTTTGATGGTTTAAGTTCTGAAAATGTAATGGGTTATCTATCCGCTAACAGCACGGCACCGCTGGGGTTCATGGCGGGGGGGATTGAGCCGGTTTCCGGGGATATGTATGGGAAAACCTTTGGTTTTGCTTTTGAACTGCTGCCGATGCGGTATAGTGCGGTGTTCGTTGTTGAAAGCCCCTATGCCCCGTCGGTGATCACCGGATATTTGCAGAATGGCGGCCAGTCGTGGGGGGATGTGCTGGGGGCGACCATTCCGGAACCGGCAAGCCTTGGATTGTTAATGGTGGGTACTCTATTTGCCTGGAGAAAACGGAGACAATAAGCTTCGTGTGATTTTTCAGAATAGGAAAAGGCCTGGAGATATTCATTCTCCAAGCCTTTTCTTTTTTGGCTTATACGGAAATATTATGAATTATATCACGATATTACAGCGAAGCGTCTTTTTGGATACATAAGATAGGGATTACTAATATCAATTCGGTATAAAATTGTGGGATATCGGTAAAAATTCCTATAAACGCTTGCATTATTCTGGATAGTTTTGCTATAATGCATCCGGTAAAATCCTTATCATGTTTATGTGCAACAAGATTTATATGGGTAGAAAATACTTCTGAGGGAATAAGTCAGGTGATTCTCTGTGGAGGAGTATTGTATGGATTCTGATTCGAAGCCGGAACCAATTCCGGTTGAAGGTGGATCTCAGGGTGAAATGTCATCTGGGATACAGCCTATTCATTCAGAGAGCCAAAACAGCC
The DNA here is from genome assembly GCA_039679345.1 of Anaerohalosphaeraceae bacterium. GTDB lineage: Bacteria > Planctomycetota > Phycisphaerae > Sedimentisphaerales > Anaerohalosphaeraceae > Anaeroglomus. The sequence continues at coordinate 23,789 of JBDKVE010000094.1, read as the reverse complement.
GGGAGTTTTCAAATCCTTTACAGATGGAGATTGCCGAGCAGCTTGGCTACTTTCGCGGGCTTGTGGAGTCTGCGACGGATGGGCTGTTTGTATTGGATGAACAGGGGCGTTTTGAATATGCCAACCCGATGGGGCTGGAGGCAATCAAATGGCCCAAACATGAGGTTGTGGGGCATCATTTTCTCAAATTGATACCATCGGACCATTATCTTCAGGCGATGAAGGCCTGGCAGGATGCTGTCGCGGGCAACAGCGGAACCTTTGAATTGGAGGTTTTGCAGGGAGATGGGGCTAAAAAGCACTTATTAATAGGTTATTGTCCGCTGAAGCTTGGGGAACAACGTAAATACAGTCTCAGTTTTCTGGACATTGGTTCGCTAAAGATCCAGGAGCATGAGCTGCGTCGTTCCCGCGAGCATGTTCAGCATCTTTATCATCAGCAGGGTGTTCATTTACACCAGCTTGAGCAGCAATATTACAGTTTTCTGGAAAATGCCGCCTCCATTGCAGCGATTGTGGATGAGGATGGGGTTATTGTCTATGGCAACCCCATTGCTGAGCGGTATGCCGGGGTAGGCGCAGGCGAACTGGCGGGCAAGACATTATATGATGTATTCGGCCCGGAACGGGGTAAAGGTTATGTGGCGATGATGGAACAGGTTCTGGCCGGCAAACGGACTCATTTCGAAGAAGAATTGACCGTTAGGAATAAACGTGTTTATCTTGATAACCGGTGCTGGCCGCTGCCGACCAGGCAAGGTGAGAAGCGAAAAGCCCTGTTTTTTTCCTCCGATATTACCGAAACCAGGACAACCCAGGAAGCCCTGCGACAGAGTGAAGAGCTGTTTCGAACGATATTCGAATCATCCATTGACTCCATCGTCATCTGGGATCGAAACTATCGCTATATATACCGTAATCAAGCAGCTCTGACTTTTATGCGGCGAGACCGCAATGCCGCGGTCAACGTGACCCTGGACGATATCCTGGGATGGAACCCCGAGTATCTGAGTCTGTGGAAAAGCCGGATCGACCGGATTTTTCAGACCGGCCGGGCGGAACGTGTGGAAGATAAATTGTTCTACGAGGGGCAGGATCATTATTCAGAGTCGGTTCTGTTTTCATTGCATGACGGCCACGGAGCGATTTTTGCTGTCGGGGCAGTGTATCGCGATGTGACCGAGAATCGCCGGACGGTCAAGGTGCTGTCGGAAAGCGAGCATCGATTTCGGAGTCTTGCGGAGGCGGCGTTTGAGGGGATTGTCATCCATGACCATGGGGTTATTGTGGATTGCAATCAGCGGTATGCGGATATTCTGGGCTATTGCCGGGAAGAATTGATCGGTAAGAATGGATTATCTCTGATTCATCCCGAAGATCAAAAAAACATGCATGGTGTGCGTCAGGAAAATTATCCACACTCTTATACCGTTCGTTTGATTCGTCCCAATGGTGATATCAGGATTGTGGAGAGCCAGGGACGCTCGGTTCAGTGGGAGGGACGACAGCTTCGGGTCGCATCGGTACGGGATGTCACCGAGCGTCAGAAAATGGAGCAGGAGCTGGCCCAGACGCGCCAGCGGCTGCAGGAGCTGCATCGTCAGATGTATCTGGGTTCGATGAGCGCGTTTCTGGCGCATGAACTGAACCAGCCGCTGACGGTGATGGCGCTGACACTGTCGGAATCCCTGCGGTACTGCGACGACACTGACGGCGGCCGGGCCATGCGGAAAATCATCCAAAACAACCTTCGGCAGATTCAGCGGGCGACCGATACCATTCAGAAATTCCGCCGGTTTTTCAAAATGGCGTCTTTTGATACCGAACAAATCATCAGTATCGAGCCTGTTGTTCAGCGAGTCAAAACGAGTCTGCTGGATTCGGCCAGGCAGGCACAGATTGAGATTGTACTGGATTCGTCACTGAAGGAATTGCCGGATTTGATTTTCAGCGATCTGGCGATGGAGCACATCTGCATGGTGCTGATGCAGAATGCAGTGGATGCGGCCAACCCGAAAGAACCCAATCATCTTGTAATTTCCGGGTGTGTGAGGAGCCATGGCATCGAACTGGTGTTTGACGACGATTGCGGAGGCCTGCCTGAAGGGCTTTGTGACCGGATATTTGAACCCTTTTTTACGACCAAGGCCGGAAGTTTAGGACTGGGGCTGGAAATTGTTCGGCGTATTTTATCGGCCTGCGGCGGGTCGATACGAGTTGAAAATAAACAGGGCAAGGGCTGTTGTTTTATTGTTCAAATACCATTTCCAGCCCGGTGAGGACGACCTTATGGAGAATACAACAGGTAAACGCGTGTGTTTTGTGGATGATGAAGCGGATGTCCGGGATGCGGTGGAAATGACGCTTTTGAGCCGGGGGTATGAAGTCCGGAGTTTCGGCGGAGGGCAGGAATGTCTTGCGCATCTGGAGGAGCAGGACTGTGACCTGCTGATCAGCGATATTCGCATGCCGGAAATGGATGGGTTAACGCTGCTGAATCTGGTTCGCGAAAAACGCCCGAAGTTGCCGGTGCTGCTGGTGACGGGGGTGGGAGACATTCCGCTGGCGGTGCGGGCGATGAAGATGGGAGCGGCGGATTTCATGGAAAAACCCCTGCGGCGGGATGCGCTGCTGGGCAAGATCAGAATGCTGCTGGAGTTTAAACCGGTTGATGAAAAAGATATTCCCATTTTAAGTAAACCCCTGCTTTATGATTTGACCGATAGCGAGTGGGACGTATTGAAATTGATTCTGCGGGGTAAAACCAGCAAGGAAATTGCCGATTTACAGGGCCGCTCCGTACGTACCGTCGAAGTGCATCGGGCTCACATTATGAAAAAATTCCAGGTTGAGACCCTGGCGGAATTATTCAGCCAATATTGGAATACCAAGTCCTGAATCCACACAGCTGGCGGGGACGGAGAAATTTTCTTTACATTATCAGCGATTCGGTTAGAATATATCCACTATGTATAAGACAGGATTGTATCTAACGACTTGGTGATAATGAGGTTGAGAGAATGTCTCTGACGTTTGAGCAGTTACGCAGTTTTTTTCATATTTATATCCAGATGCTGTTTTTGCTGGCGCCTTTTTTTTCGTCGTCCATTTTTCTGATGATGTCGGATGGCATGGAGCCGCCGCTGCGCCGCAAGGCTGCGATTCGCACCTCCTTTGGGGTATTAATTTCCATCTGTATTTTTTTCTTTTTCGGCAAGCCGCTGTTTTCGGTGCTGGGGATTACGCTGCCGGCGTTTCAAATCGGGACGGGGTGTGTCCTGTTTCTGTCGTCGATTATGCGGGTGCTGGGTATCGGTGTCCAGCAGCATCATCGCAATGAAAACGAGGATTTTGCGGTTGTGCCGCTGGCGATTCCGATTATCGTCGGGCCGGGCACGATTGGTGCGCTGCTGGTGCTGGGGACGGCGGTGGAGGATATCGCAGAGATGATGGCTGCCTTTGCCGCGGTCTTCTGCGGCGGGCTGACCGTGGCGGTATTTATCCTGCTGGCCGAGCGGATCGAGCGACTGTTAGGCCAAAAATTGCTGGCGACGATTATCAAAGTGACAGCCCTGATGCTGACAGCCCTGGCGGCGCAAATTATTTTTACCGGCATCAAAGGCTTTTTCAGTACGGAACCCGCTTTATAAAATAGAATTCATCTGACAATAAACAAGCGGCACGTTATTTTACCGATTCAGAATTGAGGCATCGATGCGAATTATTGCGGGAACAAAACGCGGCATGAAGTTATTCAGTCCGGAAGGGATGGATACCCGGCCAATCACTGACCGTGTGAAAGAGTCCGTATTCAATGTGTTATATAGCAAGGGCTATCTTGAGGGGCGGATTGTTGCGGATTTATTTTGCGGGACCGGCTCGATGGGGCTGGAGGCCCTGAGCCGGGGTGCGGCCTGGGCGACCTTTGTGGATAAGGACCATCGTGTCATCGATATTCTCAAACGCAACATACAGAAGGCGGATTTTGTGGAGCAATCCAAGGCGGTCAGTGCCAATATCTTTCGGGTGGGGGCGCCACCGACGCCGGAACAGGGTTTGTATGATTTGGTATTTGTTGATCCGCCATATAAGATGAGCCAAAGCTGCGCGTCGGAAACACAGGTTGGCAAGCTGAGGGGATTGATTACCGAGCAGGTGCGTGACGGCGGGATGGTGATTTTGCGGACGCATGAACGGGCGGTGGTCGAGTCAGCGTATGGGGAACTGGTGCGGATTGATCAACGAAACTGGGGGACGATGACGGTTAATTTTTACTGCAAGGGGCAGCCAGAGGGCAGACCTGCAATGATTGAGCAGGATACGGAGTTTGAGGATATGGACAGCGACGATGACCAGCAGGATGTATAATTGTATTGTCGTCGGCGGGGGACATGCCGGGGCGGAAGCGGCCTGGGCGGCATCGCGGCTGGGTGCGGCGACGCTGCTGATTACGATGAGCCGGGATACGATTGCCAAGATGAGCTGCAACCCGGCCATCGGCGGCCTGGCCAAGGGGCAGATCGTCCGCGAGGTGGATGCTCTGGGCGGGCTAATGGGGCTGGCGACCGATGCGACGGGGATTCAATTCCGGATGCTGAATCGATCCAAGGGGCCTGCTGTCCAGAGTCCGCGCGCCCAGTCAGATAAATATAAATACAAAAATTACATTCGCACTGCCCTTGAAAACGCGTCGAATCTGACGATTGTCGAGGGGATTGCTGCCGAGATATTGACGCACGAGAATACTGTAACAGGTGTGCGGTGTCTGGACGGGGGGGAGTATGCGGCTCCTACTGTGGTGGTAACGACGGGGACGTTTCTCCGGGGGATTATGCATCTGGGCGAAAAACAATGGCCCGGGGGCAGATTGGATGAGCCGGCCAGCAATGAATTGTCGGACAGCCTTCGGAGGCTGGGGCTGACTGTCGGCAGGCTCAAGACCGGAACGCCGGTGCGGCTGGCGGGGGACAGCATTGATTATGATAAGATTGACACGCAGCCGGGCGATGATGAGCCGGTGCCGTTTTCATTTCTGAATGACCGGATTGACCGGACGCAGATTCCCTGCTGGATAACCTGGACCAACCCGGCGATACACCAGCTTTTGCGGGACAACCTGAGCCGGGCGCCAATGTACAGCGGCCAGATTACCTCGGTCGGGCCGCGATATTGCCCGAGTATCGAAAGCAAGATACTGCGTTTTGCCGACAAGGACCGTCACCAGGTTTTTCTGGAGCCGGAAGATGAAGCCGTCAGCACCATTTACTGCAACGGCATCAGCACCTCTTACCCGGCCGATATTCAGGAGCAGATGCTGCGGCTGATGGTTGGGACCGAGCGGGCGCGGATTGTGCATTACGGGTATGCGATTGAATATGATTATTGTCCGGCCGCCCAGTTGAAGGAAAATCTGGAGACGCGGCGGATTGCGGGGCTGTTTCTGGCCGGGCAGATCAACGGCACCAGCGGTTACGAAGAAGCCGCGGGGCAGGGCCTGATGGCCGGGCTGAATGCGGCGCGCAAAGTAGCAGGACAGGCACCGCTGGTGCTGGGACGGGATCAGGCGTATATCGGTGTGATGATTGATGATTTGCTGACGCGGCCGATTGATGAGCCCTACCGGATGTTTACCTCGCGGGCGGAGTATCGGCTGTCGCTTCGCAGCGATAATGCGGATTTTCGGCTGACGACACTGGGCAGAGAATTCGGGCTGGTCGATGAGCATCGCTGGGGGTGTTTTCGGGACAAACTCGCCCAGATGGAGGCATTGCGGCGAATGCTCAAGACGACGCGGCGGCAGGGCAAGAGCCTGTGGGATATTCTCAAGCAGCCGCAGGCGGAACTGGCCGGGCGGCTCTGGCTGGAGCCGGAGGTCGCGGCAATGCACTGTTCACGGCAGGCGGTGGAGGCAGTGGCCATTGAATCACGGTACGAAGGGTATCTGATCCGGCAGGAACGCGATATCGCGCATTTGAGGAATCTCGATAATATCCGCATCCCGGATGGGCTGGATTATTCCGGCATCTCACATCTGCGTTACGAAGCCAAAGAGCGATTAACCGCCGTCAAGCCGCTGACGCTGGGCCAGGCCTCACGTGTCGGCGGTATCACCCCGGCCGATATTGCGGTGCTGCAGATTTATCTTCGGAAAGAGAAGGCTAACGACTCGGGAAGTGGGCCTTCAGATAGTTAACTACGCTGTCGTCGGTGTGTGGGCCGATGACTTCGACAGCGACGGCCTTGACTTCGGGTTCGGCGTTGGCGACGGCGACGCCCCGGTCGGCCAACTCGAACATGCGGATGTCGTTGATATGGTCGCCAAAGACAGTGAGATTTTCTTTGACAAAACCAAACATGTCCATCAATTCCCGCAGGGCAATGGATTTACAGGCCTTCTTGTCGTGAATCGTCAGCCACCAATAGCCCGGCGAGTATGGATTTTCGAAATAGAAATTCTCCAGTTGGCCGGCAAAGGCTTCGGCCAGCAGCGTTGAAAGCTGCCCGATGGGTTCTTTGTCACCCATGACCGCCAGTGAAATCACCTGTTCACCGAAGACGCCGGCAATATTTTTCGTCTCACGCAGCCGCTTGTCGCCCAGCAGCGACAGGGCCTGACAATACCACTGCATGGCCGGGTGCGAGAGGGTCTGGTAGTAGAGGTTGTCCTCCTGTCCGTTAAAGGTGCAGACAAACGGCCAGAGATTTTGAGAACGGATGATATCAAAAATCGACCGGGCGGCGGAGGATTCAAGGCTATTAATCAGCAGATGTTTGCCGGTTGTGTAATCGGTCAAATAGGCCCCGTTGACGGCGATGACCGGCAGCTTGATGGGGAGATTACCCAGGACCGGCTGGATTTCATTAATCGCCCGGGCGCTGGCGACGGTAAAATTCAGGCCGTCGCTGAGCAATTGCGCCAGCGTTTTGCGGGTGAACTCCGACAGGGCGCCAGACCCGTCCAGCAGCGTGCCGTCCAAATCAGAAACGAATAGATATTGCTGTTTCATTCCAATGTACCGTTTATGCCTATTCCTGCGGCAGGCGTGCCAGGTCGATTTCTGCTCCTGCAACCATCAGAATATCATTGTTATAGATAATGGTGTTGGGCATCGGCACATTAATCAATGTATCTTTTTCTTCGCTGTTGGCCACGTTCTCTCCGCGTTTGATGGCGACCAGATTGATGTTATATTTCTGCCGCAATTGCAGTTCCATGACGGTCTGGCCGTGAAATGCGGCCGGGGCCTTGACGCGGGCCAGGCTGTAACCGGGGGCGAAGTCGATTTTTTCCTCGATGTGCGGGGCAATGAGTTTATAGGCCCAGCGCTGGGCGGTCTCGATTTCAGGGTAAATGACTTCGGTGGCACCAACAGCGGAAAAGACCTGTCCGGAGGTCAGGTTCTCGGCGCGGGCGTAAATCAGAGGAATGGCCATGCGTTTGAGATTGACCACGGTCAGGATCGCGGCCTCGAAGGCGTGGCCGGACTGGCCCATGCCGACGATGGCGACATCGACTTTATCGACGCCCTGGGCGCGGAGGGCTTCCTCGTCGGTGCTGTCCAGCCGGACGGCGTGGCTGACTTCGTCGCGGAGGTCCTCGATAATATCCCGATCTTTATCGATGGCGATGACTTCCGCACCGCTCATGGACAGCGCCAGTGCCAGTTTCTTCCCGAATCGTCCCAATCCAATGACCGCAAAACGCTTCATATTAGTCCTCTGATTGCAAATTTATTATCCATTGTTATTATATACTCTTTTTTGTCAGACCACCAGATCATCAATATGTTTTGTTGTATTAACCTCGGACAATCGGTTTACAAACATGGCCAATCCGAAGGTTAACGGTCCGATACGTCCCGCATACATCAGGCCGATTATGATAATTTTAGACATGACTGATAGTGATGCTGTGATGCCGGTGCTGAGGCCAACGGTGCCCAGTGCCGAAGCGGCCTCAAAAAGCAGTTTTTCAAAATCGGTTGCACTGTCAGTAAGGCTCAGAAAATAGACACCGACCAGCAGAAAGACAATATAAAAACAAAAACTGGCCGCCGCCAGCCGGACGCGCTGTTCGGGGATTACCCGTCCCCAGAACGACACATCTTTTTGACCCTTCAGAGTGCTGACCGCTAATCCCCACAGGGCGGTAAAGGTTGTGCATTTCAGACCGCCGCCGGTACCGGCCGGAGACGCTCCGATGACCATCAGTGTGGTAATCAGCAACAGCGATGCCCTGGATACGGATCCAATGGGAATAGAGTTAAATCCTACCGTGGTTAAGGCTGCCATGGTCTGGAAAAAGGAAGCCAGCAGCCGCTTGTCTGTCGAGAAACTCTGAATCGACGGTTCGGTAATGAAAAATAATAGCGTTCCGGTTAGGCTGATATACAACGTGGACCACAGAATGATTTTAGTTGTCAATGTTACCCGGTCGATTTTCCCCCGGATTTTTCGCCAGATATCGACGGACACGATAAATCCCACGGCGCCGAGATAACTTAAAACAGCAATAATCATGTTAATCCAGAAGTGACCGGAAAAGTTTTCAAAGCTGTTGTTATACAGGCCGAATCCCGCGGTGCAGAAGGATGAGACGCTGTGAAATATCGCCGACCAGATCGGATCGCTGAGGCCGGCATTACGAAAGACAAGATAGAGTGCCGCCGCGCCAAACAATTCGATGACAAATGTAAACACGATTACACTTTTAATAAATTTATAAATCTTGAAGGATTCCGGAAGCGTGAAAACCACATTGGCGACTTCGATGCGGGATTTGGTCAGGGGCTTTTTTTGTGCCAAAACAACAAACGATGTCAGGGTCATATAACCAATGCCCCCCAATTGAATCAGGACCATGACAATAAACTGGCCCCATATATTGTAGGTGTCCGCGATGCTGACTGTTGCCAATCCCGTTGTCGAAACGGCGGATGTCGAGGTAAATAAGTGATCCAGGGCTCCGGCGGTGCAGCCGAGTCGATGAAAAAAGGGCAGTGATAACAAGATCCAGCCTGTTATGACATACATCAGATATCCGAGCACAACATTGCGTACCGGGTGCATATTGCCCAGAAAGGCTAAAATGCCTTCAATACTTTCTTTTATTTTTTTCATATTAGAATGATATTCTGCAAGCTACTTGCCGCAGCCTCTTTTAAATATAAAACGATATTTGATTTTTCAGAAACAAGAGTGCATTGCTTATTCATTTTGATCCAGAGGGTCATCCTACCACCAGCGGTTCGGTCGGATATTCATATTTGGCCGGCCGGACATTGAACAGCAGCGCCGTCAGCAGAGTCAGCGGCCCCAGCCGTCCCACCAGCATTGCAGTAATAATAATCCATTTGCCCGCCGTTGTCAAAGTCGGCGTGACCCCGGTCGTAAGCCCAACAGTACCCAGTGCCGAGGCGGATTCAAACAGGAAGTCCAGCAGAGTAAACGTGCTTTGTCGTTCCGTAATCAGCAGGGCCATGGTGGCAAGCAGTACCATCGACAAATACAGCATCAGGATGGTAATGGCCCGGCCCAGCACGACCAGGCGAATCGACCGATTGAACATCTCCACCTCACGGCGTCTTCGGAATGTGGCCCAGGTGACCATGACCACGACAGCAAAGGTCGTGGTTTTAATACCGCCGGCGGTGGAGCCGGGGGAGCCGCCGATGAACATCAGCAGGATCAATACCAGTTTACTGCCTTCGGACATGGCTGCGATATTGACGGTATTAAATCCGGCGGTACGTGCGCTGACCGATTGAAAAAAGGCGGCCAGAATGCTCGTGTCGGCGTTGGGATTTTGAGAGCAGGATTCAAACAGCCACAACAGAGCTGTGCCCACAACGATGAGTATTGCTGAAACACTCAGGACAATTTTGGTCTGCAGATGAAGTCGCTTGGGTGCGGAGGTATGAAGCAAATCCACCAGTTGGCGGTCTTTGCGAAACCAGGATGCAATTCGACTGGTTGTGATATCGGTCAGATTATACAACACACTGAACCCCAGTCCGCCCAGAATAATCAGCGGGGCAATGATGGTATAAACCTGATGGCAGCGGTGGTAATCGACCAGATTAGGCCCCAGCAGGCTGAATCCTGCATTGCAGAATGCGCTGATGGAATGAAAGATGCTGGCAAACCAGCGAGTGGCCATGTCATCGGATGCTCCCTGAATGTTATCCCACATCGGAAACAGGCAGACAGCCCCGATGGATTCGATAATAATCGTGAATGTGAAAATGAAGCCGATGATTTTCACAATTCGGTTGAGCGTGTCGGCGCTGACCAAATCCTGCATGGCCACGGATTCGCGTAGAGTTAATGACTGCCCCAGCATGAGGCCCAGAACGGCTCCGAAAATCACGATCCCCAGTCCGCCGAGCTGAATCAGAAATAATATGATTACTTGACCGAAGATGCTGAATGCTATGCCGGTATCATTGACAGTCAGTCCGGTCACACACGAAGCGCTGGTGGCGGTGAAAACGGCATCGGTGAAACTCATCCGGGGTAAATTATGGGCCTTGGGCAGCATCAGCAATCCCCCGCCGGCCAGAATCAACGCCGCAAACATGCCGGTTAAGGCTCGTGCCGGATTGTGGCCGGTGGCGGCAATATTGACCATGCTGCGGCACAGTTTATCAATGACTTGAAATGCCAGATAGATGCTGATGACATCCAGCGAAAACTCCCGGACCGAAGCGCCGGCGTACCAGCGTCCCGCCCCGACAATGGCAAACAGCACCACCAGTACCAAAGGAATTTCAAACCAGTACATCCGCAGATAATCCCGTTTGGTGACGGCATTGAAAAAGCGAACCAGTTTTTCACCAAAGAAGAATAAAAACAGTCCGCCGTCGATATACCGCAGCAGCATGCGAGGAAACGGCGGCACATCAAAGCCAAACAGCATCACAAAGGTCGTGGCGACGGCCAGGATTGCGATGCAATTCAGGGCAATGACGGTCTTTTCGAGTGTTTTATTCTTATATTCAATTTTCATGGCACACGGCGGTCTCGATGTTGCCGATACAGATAGTAGGATATTATGACGATTTGATAGCTCTTTTTACCGGTTTTGGGGCGGAAAATCCAGCAAATTATCCCACGTCCACCAGACCAAGCGAGTTGCCGAATTTTTCGATGAGGGTCTTGCGGAGTTCGGCATTTTCCGGCCGGATCAGGTTGGAATCGCTGGCGATCATGTCAAACGCATCCCGACGGGCCAGATTTAACAGGTCGAAATCCTCCACAATATTGGCAATCTTCAAATCCCCCAGCCCGTGCTGGCGGGTACTGAATAGCTCCCCCGGCCCGCGCAGCCGCAGGTCCTGTTCGGCGATTTCAAAGCCGTCATTGCTGCGAGTCATGATGGCCAACCGGTCCTGGGCGACCGGGTCATCGCTCTGGGAGAACAGAAAACAATACGACCGGTTGCATCCCCGCCCGATGCGCCCGCGAAGCTGGTGAAGCTGGGCCAGGCCGAACCGCTCGGCATTTTCGATGGCCATGATGGTGGCGTTGGGGACATCGACGCCGACTTCGATGACCACCGTCGAAACGAGGGCCTGAATTTTTCCCGCCCGGAAATCGCCCATAATCTGTTTTTTCTGCTCGGACATCATCTGGCCGTGCAGCAGGGCGATATGGTATTCGGGATAGACTTTTTGACTTAAAAATCGATGCTCGTCCACTGCCGCTTTGATATCACCGTTGGGAATTTCAGCGGTGGTTTCCGAATCGATGCGGGGATAGACAAAATACGCCTGACGTCCGGCGCGAATCTGCTTGCGGATGAATTCAAATGCGGCCATGCGGTCCTTGGGATGAACATGGCGGGTAATGACTTCCCCGCGGCCGGGCGGGCAATGTGCGATAATCGACACATCCAGGTCGCCGAAGGCCGTCATCGTCAGCGTCCGCGGAATCGGCGTTGCGGTCATCACCAGGCAATGCGGCGATTTGCCTTTTCGCAGCATTGCACGCTGGTGCACGCCGAATTTATGCTGTTCGTCGATAATCACCAGCCCCAGGTTATCAAAATCCACATCCTGCTGAACCAGCGCCACCGTGCCGACCACAATATCCATATCGCCGCTCTGGATTTGATGCAGCAGGGCGCCGCGTTTGACCGCAGGCATCCCGCCAATCAGCAGCCCCCGGCGGACTTTGCTGTTTTTGAGATATTTTTCGATACTCAGAAAATGCTGCCGGGCGAGAATTTCGGTCGGAGCCATGATTGCCACCTGCTGCTTATTGGCGATAGCCACCAGGGCGGCATACAGGGCGACCACGGTTTTTCCGCTGCCGACATCGCCCTGCAAGAGACGGTTCATCGGTACCGACTTATTCAAATCAGCGACGATTTCCTCAATCGCTTTGTCCTGGTCTTCGGTCAATAAAAATGGAAAGCGTCTGCGAATCCGATGGTCGATATTATCATTGCAGGGCAGCGGAGTGGATGGGGCGGTATGACGCAAATGATGCCGCTTCAGGGCAAGCCCGAGCTGCATCAGGAACAATTCATCGTATTTAAGTCGGCGCTGGGCCTTAGCCAGTTGTTTTTCGTCGGCGGGATTGTGAATCCATTCGTAGGCCTTTTGACGATGGATAAGGTCGTTTTTTTTGAGAAAGGGCTTTTCAAACAACTCAGGTATTAGCGGACCGGTGGTGTCGAGATTTGCCTTGACGACCCTTTTGATTTGCCATGATGGCAGGTTGGCACTGGCCGGATAGATGGGGCCGCTGAACGCATCGCTGTCGCGCGGCTGGTCAGGGTGCAGGATATGGAACTTCGGATTGCTGAATTGGAGTTGGCGACGATAAAAATCGACTTTCCCATAAACCAGCAGAATCTTCCCCGGCTCAAGCTGATTGATGAGGTATTTTCCGTTGAACCAGATGATTCTGCAAAGCCCGGTCTTATCTGCTAAGATGGCCTCAAAAAAGGGTTTACGACGATACGGCTGCCAGTCGGTTCGCTCCACCATCCCGACGGCACAGACCAGCTTGCCCGGCTTAATGTCACCAATCAACACCGGCTCAGGCACAAACGACCAGTCCCGCGGGAAATACCCCAGCAGGTCAGCGACCGTCTGCACCCCGAGATCGGTAAATGCAGCCGCTCGTCCCGGCCCAACGCCTTTAAGGTATTGAACCGGAGTCGTTAAGTCTATATTTTGACCTGTTTCCGTCACTCAGAATCCTTTCGTATCACGGATTGAATATAAGGAAGGATGCGGATTTTGGGAAGAAGTTTATCCAAAATTCAGGACCAATAAGATGCCTAAGCGAAGTCATATTATATCGGATTTAAGATAGACATATTCGAAAAAAGAGATGCAAACGGCAAGCCGCTGTTTTTCAGCGGTTCGCTATTACTTTTTTTCGAGAAGCTGTCGGAGTTCACCGGGGCGAATATTGTTTTGGTCGGCTATCTGTCGGATGGTTTGATCTGCAGAAGCCGTGATTCCTGCCTGACGTAATGTTTCCATCGCAGTGTTTATGTCAAGATTCAAATCCTGACAAAACTGCCTGAGAGTTTGCTGTCCGAATCCGCCTCCGCCAGAACCGCCGCCGCCTCGGGTCTCACCTTGTCCTTCGCCTCCTCCGCGACGCTGACCACGGCCCCGGGTTTCAGCTTTTCCGGTGGCAACCGCAAAAAGGTTTTCAGGAGAATAGCCGGCTTTTTCTGCGACGGTTCCAAAGATGTCATCTGGGGCAGCTCCAATTCCGGCGATCTTGAGATTTTCGAGAACAGTATCCACAGGGACATTGGCCTGCTCGGCAAGCTGGGTAATCGTGAGCAATTCCGCATGAGGGACTGGCGGTTGCTGGCTGGCTTGTGAATCCCAACTGTTTTTAAGCCGGTTGTTCAGGTCCAGAAGAGTGCTGAATGGAGCAAACGGCTTCAGTGTTCCCCATACTGCGATGCCGCATACCAGGAATGCGGCAATCCATTCATATCGCAGCCTCCGAACCGACTGAATCCGGCCAGCGAAATAATTGACCAAAGGTCTGAGGTTCAAGGCGATATGGATAATTGACACGATTGTAAAAAGAGCACAAAAACAGATGTGCAGCGCAATCCACTGATTTTTGGTCAGGCCCCAGATTGTCCAGTTGGTCCAGTTGGCAACACGTCCCGGCGGGGTAACAAACAGCACGACGCCGGTGATGATGACAACCAGAAAGGAAAATCCGGTCAGAACCGATACAAAAGGTCTAAAACGCAGTGCGGTGTTTTGAGGACTCATTGTGTACTCCCTGATCCTTGATATTCTTATCTTTTAATCCCATCAGAGATAATCTTGTCGCAGGCTGTGACACTCAGTTTATCCGAGAACACCCTGTAAAATCAACGATTAATCTTTATCAGTATTACGGGTTGTTCAGCCAGGCGGAGATAAAGATGTCCAGGTCCGGCAGGTCGGCCCGCCCTGACCAGTCCAGATCGGCGCCATCACACCAGTGATTGGAGACATCGCAACGGCTTTGCCACCAGGCACTGAACCAAAGGAAATCGTCCATGTCAACAAAGCCGTTGGCTGTCAGGTCGGGGGATTTGGATGCGATGCTCAATCGGATATTCGGAACATAGTTGCTCAGGCCGGGCATCGGTGATTCGCCTGCCCACATCAGGGGGTCGCCGGTGGTGGAATTGGTCGTGCGGTACCGCAGTGTGCGATTTCCGCCGGGTGCCGAATAGTAACAATAACCATGAGTGGATGAGGAACTGTTATTGAAGGAGATATCGACCATCAGATTCTGTATGCCGTTGTATTCGAAGGGACTGGTGAATGCGAACTCCGTCCATCCGGTGGCTGTGATAGCCTGATCGGTTTGATACACTGTTGTCCAATCAGCCGTTTCCCAGCTTTTTGTACTGTAGGTGTTCAGGTCGGTATGTTTCATTCGAATTGTGAAATTGTTCATCGTCTGGCCGGGAGCCGTAGCGACATTCAATGCAAGTGAATACAGCGAACAGGGGCCGCCGATTTCACCGGCCAGGTAAATACTCTGCGTGCGTGCGGTATTGCGTGAGGTTGCCAGAGGATAATAGTCTGTGGATGTTCCATTGCCGATGATCATCAGCGGTGAGGAGGTATAATCCGCGGACAATTCCGTCGTCTGATTTTTTGTTATGGTTACGGCCGTATTTTCCGGGGCAATCCAGCCGACGACGGATTTGAATTCCACGGAATAAGTGCCGGTGGCAATGCCGGTTTCCGTGTCGCCGCTGTTATACCACGCTGCGGTTCCCACGCGGCGCCATTGAGCACCGCCGTCCAGCGATCCTTCCGGCCCCAGAGTGACATACAGGGAGCCGTATGTGGTGGGGGTGATGTTGAACACGCCGCCGTGAATGGTCCATGTATAACTGCTGTAAGTGATGCTGCTCATCGTGTACCATGCCGTGCCGGAACCGGACCACCCGAGATTCAGGTGAATCTCATTGCCGTTGCGGTAGCCGTCGCAGACCACGGCGTGACCGTTGGTATTATCCGCCGACCACATCGTGTAAAATACCGGCTTGCTGGCGTCGATATCGGCTGCAATTTTGTTATACCACGCCGATTCGGTATAGCTGCTTTTGTTGACATAATTGTCACAGGTGCAATTGAAATAATTGCGAAACGCCGGGGCGATATCACTGGAGGAAGAACTTGTTCCGGCGGCTTCGAAGTCCGACTCTAATGCGACAGCGCAATGATAAATCAATCGACTGACCGCTTGTATTTGTGCGGAGGGACTGGAACTGGAGATGGATATCGGCATGTTGGTCCAGTCGTAATGATCCATGCCGACGGTACTGATGGAATACGTCCCCGTGTATGAGCCGGAATAATCCGTATACGTGTGATCCTGGGTGGCAGCAAGGGGTGAAGTATGATAGCGCAGAATCTGGGCCATGGCAGTGGCACCGCAGCCGGCGTAGGCCAGTCCGCCCGATCCGCCGCTGGTGACGGCAGGACAATAGTAATTGTAGGGAGAAGCCTGATTCCAGGCGGTTGTCAAAAGTACGGTGTTGCTGCCGGCGGTCTGTGCGGTGTTGGGGTCTTCGGTTTCCAGCAGAGTATTCCACTGCTGGTGGTATTCCGTATCCTGCCCCGGCATCTGTGCCAGTCGTGCGAGGTCTTCCTGCATCTCCAATTCAATCACCGCCCGAAAGCCCGGAGGCAATTGGTCAAAGGAACTGTCTTCGCTGTAAAGCTTGACCGGCGGGGCCAGGTCATCGGCAGTCATCAGGATATATCCCTGTGGTTCCAGATGGACTATATATCCCAGCGTGATATTCTCTTTTTGCAGCGGGGCGAGAAATCGAATCTGTTTTTGCGGTTTTGTGATTTCGGCTGAGGCGGCTTTGGAAGGCCTGTCGGAATGTTGGCGCAGAGCGGCAACCATCTTTCCCGCCCGCCCGGCCTTTTCAAGAGAGACTGGAGCGGCACTCGCGGCCAGGTGGAAAAAGAATAAAAAGACCCCCACTGCGACGAATAACTGCCTGTGCATTACCTCGTCCTATAAAAACACAAAAATAGCCTTAAACTGCTCATATAAGAATGCTGAATTATACATTTTAACACTTCATTTGTCAAGAAAACTCGACCCATCAGACAGGATAAGACTTTCCCTGCCTCACATCAGAAGGATTTCGTATTTTTATTGTTTATTTTTTCACAAGGTTTGGATATGGTAAACACAAAGAGGATTTGTAGATAAACTGTATTCGGTTTCTAAAAAATACAAATGAAAGGGACACTCATGACAAAACACATCCGAATTATGCCCTGTCTGGACATGCAGAATGGTCGCGTCGTAAAAGGCGTTCACTTTGTGGATATTCGCGATGCCGGCGATCCGGTGGAATGTGCGATTGCCTATTGTCGGGCGGGTGCGGATGCACTGGCCCTGCTGGATATCACGGCCACCGTGGAAAAACGCAAGACGATGCTGGATGTGGTCAGCCGGGTGGCCAAAGCGACGACCGTGCCGTTTACCGTAGGCGGCGGCATCTCGGATGTGGCGACGGCAGGGGCGGTACTGGATGCGGGCGCGGATAAAATCTCGACCAGCAGCGCCGCGTTTCGCAAGCCCGAGGTCATTGCCGAGATGGTCCGGGAATTCGGCCCCCAGAAAATCACCGTCGCCATCGATGTGGATCAAAATTCCGCTTTGCCATCCGGATATGAAGTGTATATTGACGGCGGACGGACAGCCACCGGATATGATGCCCTCGAATGGGCCAAACGGATCGATGGCTATGGCGTGCCGGTGATTCTTCCCACCAGTAAAGCCGGCGACGGAGCCAAAACCGGCTACGACCTTCCCATCATTCGGAAAATGGCCGCTGCGACCTCAGCCGAAATCGTCGCTTCCGGCGGTGCCGGCAAACTCGAGCATTTTTATGATGCCGTCCAGGCTGGGGCCACCATTCTCCTGGCCGCGTCGGTCTTTCACTTCAAGACCATCACCATCCCCGACCTGAAATCCTATCTTCGTGACAAAGGTGTTTCCGTGACCAGCTAAAATATACTGATCCTACTTAAAATTTCCCGGTTTGCCGTGGCTAAGTACAACTTAAACCACGTGCTTCTTTTGCTCGCGGAATAATCATACCCGTTGGGTATAAAAAGACTGTAAAATGAAAAAGTATGAAGAGAAAATCAGGAAATTTCATTCTGACCAAAAAGGTTTTGTTTTTATCGAATCTTTTTGTTTGGAACGTACTCTAATGTACGATCGATGTATAGATTGCAATTTAAAAATTACATTGCGTAGCCGTCCATTTGATGAAATGGATAAAAAATTATGCATTTTATTCAAAGGCATTAAAGATATTAAGATTAAAGATGTTGGTGGAATGTTTACTTGGCTTTTAATTATTAGCGATATTTCTGACCATCAGTTAGAAGATATCAATTTTCATGTCAAAGACTCTGAGGAAGAAGTGATTTTATTTTACTGTAAATCATTTGAATATGAGTTTGTATTCCCGTGATGAGCAAATTAAATGTCATTGACGAATTGCGTTGCGTGAATCAGAAATAATCGTAAATTTCAATCATCCATCGTCAATCATCAATCCTTCAAGTAGCAGCTCAACTGCGGCGGGTAGAAGTAGCCCATCGAGACCATTGCCACATCGTTGCGATAGATGGAGTCCTGCATCAGGGTCACACGGCGGTTTTTGGCGGGAATCGTTGTAGTATAAATTCGCAGTTCGCCTTCGACGACGGTAATCATTTCCTCCCGCCAGTCGCCCAGGCAATCGGCCACGGACAGTATTTGTCCTGCGTAATCCGCAACACTGTCGCCCTTGTAATACTGAATACGTCCACGCCCGGCCAGCAGTTTCGTCGTGCCCTCGGCCCAGTACAGCGTAATCGCCGACCCGCCGGCCAGCGGCTCTTCCGACAGCAGCGTGCCGTCCATGCCGTACAGATAATGCTGCGGCAGTTCCTTTTCACGAACATAAAATTCCATCCCCGGATTGGCCGGGTCGTAGTCACCGAACACGCCCTGCGAATGCACGTGCGTCGTCGGTTCCTGTCGTCCCCAGAGAATTGCGCCGGTGCGAGCATCAGCCAGGCAGATGCCGTTTTTCTTCTGGGCCGGCTCGATGCCGTAGATAATCTCCAGCCCCGGCCGGTCGGGCAGAATATCGGTCACGTAACAGGCGTCCGGATGCCCCAGCCGCGTATTCCACAGGCATTTGCTGGTATCATCCAGCACCGCCGAGCCGAGGATGATTTCATCTTTGCCGTCGTTGTCGATGTCGGCAGTGTGCATCCCGTGCATACCCTGGCCGCGGACGGGCGGAGTTTCGTTGTCCCCGTTCCAACTCCAGACTGTCTTGAGTTTCTTATCGTTCAGGTTATACGCATCCACACGCATCGTGGTGTAGGTCCCGCGGCACACCAGCAGGCTGGGCCGCTTGCCGTCCAGATACGCCATCCCCATCAAATGCCGCGATGCCCGGTTGTTTTTAGCATCGCCCCAGTCCTGCATCTTGCCGCGGGCCGGCCAGTCCACCCGGTCAATTTCCTTGCCGGTCATGCCGTCCAGAATCGAGCAATATTCCGGCCCCGAACAGACCCTGCCCGCAAGCTCGCCTTCTTTTTCGCGATAATCCGGCTCCACCGGGGCGGTTTTGAGTGCGGCTTCCGCCTTGCCGTCGCCGTCGAAATCATACACCATCATCGGCGACCACCAGATGCCCTGTTCGATATTCCAGCCCAGATCCTTTCGCCACAGGAACGTGCCGTCGTGCAGATACGCCTCGACTTTCCAGGTATCGGTGCTGGGCTGCCAGACCCCGGGATCGCTGACCTGTCGGGGCTGCTTGATGACATAATCATATTGCCCATCGCCATTGAGGTCGGCGATGGCGACTTTATTGCACACGTATTTGCCCTGCAGTGGGATGGCGATATAAGGTTTGACCGGCCCATTGGCGGGCAAGATGGTTTTGCCGCCGGGTGCCTGTTCCTTGCCGTCGATGACCGGGCAGACCCACCAGCGATTGGCCTTGTCCATCGGAGCTGCGGTATCGAGAAAATCCGTCGTCCGGCTCAGCGGCTCGGGATTGAGCTTGACCGGCTGAGCATCTTCGGTTTGGCGATAGAGATTGAAGGCGACACCGGCCGGGTCGGAGTTGAATAACCGCCATCCCAGATACACTTTGCCTTCAGACTGGACCACCGCCACCATGCCTCGGTCGAGCTGTTCCATCTGCCGCTGGGCCGATAGGGTGCTGTGCACCCCCGCCAGTGCCAGTATCATCCCCAGGATAAGAGCATTTTTTCGAATAGCCATCGTTCACCTCATAAGCGGATTCAGGTTTATCATGTCGGGCAAAGGTGTGGCCGGCCTTCCCACGCGGGACTTTCAGTCTATTGTATCAGGACGAAGACTTCTTGCGAGCAGTTACATCCGGAAATCGGGGCGAATTTTATAAATTCCATTCTGAATGCCTTTGTGGTAAAAGAAAGGGGTTCGCAGTGCTGCCAGTGGTTTGCCGGTTATAGACTGAGCCAAAACGAAAAAATCTCTCGAAAGGAGAACCATGCAAAAAGCGTTATTGTGTCCCCGAACGGAGATTTGTTTTGTCTATTCCCTGTATGTCGAGCGGACTCGCGATGAAAGCGTGGGGATTATCGAGATGGAAAGTATTGAAAACCGGGATTTTTATAGCTGTAAAGCCCTGAATGTCGTACTGGCACTGGCCCAGAAACATCAGCTCCCGCCCGAGACCGCCGTTCGCCTGCAGGGGATTATCGATTGCCTGCTGACCAACCAGGCCAACCGCGCCGTAGAAAAACGTCGCTCGGACTTTTAAATTTATCACACTATATCAATCCACAGAAACAGCCTTTGTGCCACCCGTCAATCGGTGGATTATGTTGCACCTTTTTCACGAGTTATGCAAAGAAATACATGATGCCGGGGGTGGAATTGTTGATACTCTTTGATTCTTTGGGAAATTAGCTCAATAATCCAAAGAATATTATTATATATATTATTCTTTGGGTTTTTAGCGTAAAAATCCAAAGAGTCAAAGAATCTCATATTTTCCCTTTCCCCATACTCTGTAATTCTTTGACAAAACTTGTTCCGTTCTCACAATAAAGTCAAGCTTGAATGCAATAGACACGGGGTGACCCGCCACAGCCAGGCACAGTCTGACGAAGTCAGGCTGTGGGAGAACCGGCAGCCGGGGTTTTTTCATGAAATCCTTTCTTGACGGCGGGGGGTATTTGGGGTACTCTACCGAACCGTATATAGCTTTGTATCACAAAGGTTAAATTCCTAAACCAAGACGAAAGGAAAAAGATATGTTTACGACGATTGTGGATGTAAAAGCGAGAGAAATACTGGACTCCCGCGGCAACCCGACGGTAGAAGTCGATGTGCTGCTGGATGATGGTTCGTTTGGCCGGTTCGCGGTTCCCTCCGGAGCCAGCACCGGCGCCTACGAGGCCTGTGAACTGCGCGACACCAAGAAAAAACGCTACATGGGTAAAGGCGTGCAGCAGGCGGTTGACAACGTCAACAAAATCATCGCCCCGGAAATCATCGGGATGGATGCTCTGGCCCAGGAAGAACTGGACAAGTACATGTGCGATATCGACGGCACGGCCAACAAAACCAAGCTTGGCGCCAACGCCATTCTGGGCGTGTCGCTGGCTGTGGCCAAGGCCGCCGCGATTTCGGTGGATCTGCCCCTGTACCGTTATGTCGGCGGCTGCAATGCCAATATCCTGCCGGTGCCGATGATGAACATCCTCAACGGTGGCAAACACGCTGATAACAACGTCGATTTCCAGGAATTCATGGTCATGCCCATCGGCGCCCCCGATTTCCCGGCCGCGCTGCAGATGGGTGCCGAAGTCTATCACACCCTCAAGGGCGTGCTGAAGGCCAAAGGCTACAACACCGCCGTCGGCGACGAAGGCGGCTTTGCCCCCTCGCTCAAGAGCAACGAAGAAGCGCTGGACGTCATCATGGAAGCCATCAAGAAGGCCGGCTACAAGGCAGGCAAGGAAATCTGCATCGCCCTGGACCCCGCTTCCACCGAAATGTACGAAAGCAAGAAGTACAAATTCTTCAAATCCGCCCCGAAAAACCTCGTGTCCTCCGATGACATGGTCGCACATTGGGCCAAGTGGGTTAAGAATTATCCCATCGTCAGCCTCGAAGACGGTCTGGCCGAAGATGATTGGGCGGGCTGGAAGGCCCTGACCGACAAGATCGGCGACAAGTGTCAGCTCGTCGGCGACGACCTGTTCGTCACCAACAGCAAGCGCCTGGCAACGGGTATCGAAAAAGGCTGTGCCAACTCGATTCTCATCAAGGTCAACCAGATCGGCACCCTGACCGAAACCCTGCAGGCCATCAACCTGGCTTCCCGCAACGGTTATACCGCAGTCATGAGCCATCGTTCCGGCGAAACCGAAGACAGCACCATCGCTGATTTGGCGGTTGCCACCGGCGTCGGCCAGATCAAAACCGGCGCTCCCTGCCGTACCGACCGCATCTGCAAGTACAACCAGCTCCTGCGGATTCATGAGCAGCTTGGCTCCGCGGCAGTCTATGGCGGCGAAATCTTCAAGTATAAAGGCTAATTTAGTCGATTTTCTATGGCAGAGGTCTCTATCGCGGGGACCTCTGCCTTTTTTATTGAATACTGTCCGTCGAGAAGGGCGGTTTCGTGTAGCATGAGCAGGTTGGGACTGGTAATACGATATCAGATATTTTGTGTATTTTTCGCGGTGGGGGCGACCGCGATGGTGGTGTCGTTTCTGGTCAAGCCGGAACTGACGGATTACCTGCAAAGCCGGGAGATGCTCGAAAAGACCATTCGGGACAATGACAAAATCAAGGATTTAATCGATCAATACAGGTCTCAGATTATCCTGATTGAGCGGGAACCCAATGTTCTTCAACGCCTGGAGCAGATTACCCTCCGCCAGACGCCGGTACAGGCGGATACGGCCTATCCATCCGATTATAACCCCCAGCTTGCCGACATGGCCCGGCAGATTATCGAAGAATCCCAGCCGGCCGACCCCAATGAACAGCTTCCCCAGTGGATGAAGCGGGCGATTTACCCGCGTTATCGGACGACGTTGTGCCTGTCCGGGGCAGCGCTGATTCTGGTGGCGTTTATGTTCTTCAGCGGGGCGCATCTGGTTGAGGTGAAGAAAAAAGCCTTTTACCATCGATAAGTGCATATTATAAATCAAAAATCAAAATTAGCGAAACCACCGGTGGCTTGAGCAACGATAGCCGCATCGAAATTCGGAATTCCATGCTGCGGCCGGTGTAAAACGGGATATTCTGGGACATTCAGGCAAAATTGGAAATATCTTTCCAGACTTTACAGAGAAAAGACATCTTTGACCGATACAATAACAATCAGCCCTATCAGTGTTGTCAGGGCTGTTTTTGTTGAAAAGGGATGAAAATAGATAGACAATAAGCGGTCGAGGCCGGGCGTATCCGATTTTGACCCCGAGACAGGATTACAGAGAAGCGGTGAAACATAGCAATTTATATCGTATCGCAGTCGAGGGCATCGTACTGACCGGCTGCATTTTATTGTTTTGCAGTGCTGCCAGTTTTGATATTGCCGACGCTCCGAGCGACTATGCCTGGCCGCACAATCAGCCGGTGGAGAACTGGATTGGTCCGGCCGGGGCGCTGGCGGCCTATTATATGCATTATTATATCGGGCCGGGGGTTCTGCTGGGGCTGTTCGCCTGTATCTGGCTGCTGATTACGCATCTGGCGGGTAGGGAAATCTCCCAGCCGGTACTACGGATTATCGGGATGCTGCTGCTGGTCGCTGCGGCCTCCACGACATGGTATCTCCTCTGGCCGGTCAATAGCGCTGAATACGGCATGTTCTATCAGGGGACTTTGGGATGGGTCTATAATTATGAAATCATCCGCTTGCCTGGGGGGATCCTGTCCTTTAGCGGGGATGAATTCCCGATGGGTAACGGCGGCATTATCGGCAATTTTGCCGGGGGATTACTCAAACAGAAATTTGCCCTGCTGGGGTCGGTCATTGTACTGAGCTGCACCTGGCTGGTGGGAGCGGTCCTGCTGGCCGATTCGCTGGTGCTGGCGGTGGTGCGATGGTTTGGATTTGGGGTGATGAAATTCTTCGGCATCGCAGGGCCTGCGATTCACGCCGCCAAGGAACAATCGGCTGCATTGGCCGATATTTGGACGCGGCTTAGTGAAAAACAAAAGGCCAAAAGCGGCACCCTGCGGGA
>JBDKVE010000093.1:0-7672 GCA_039679345.1 Anaerohalosphaeraceae bacterium | reverse complement strand
GTTCAATGCTTCAATAGGATGTCTATTAACAAAAACCGTACCAAATCAAGATGTGTCGCAATAAATCTGTAAAGTGCCTATGAAATAAGAACTTATGTGATATCGACAAAAACGCCAATGATTACATATTTGTATACACGGCTTTATTTGATGACATATTTGTAATATTGGACCTAAGATTGAATCACTCGAATCGGTCCATAAAAACAGCGGCATTGCAGGAACAATGCCGCCATTATGGAACAACAACTTTCTTTAGGTAATGCGTTGTTACCCTATCGCCGCCGAACCTCTTTCTCCCGTCCGGATTCGGATACATTCGACCAGATCAACAATAAAGATTTTACCATCACCGATCTGACCGGTACGTGCCGCGCCAATAATCGCATTGACTGTTTTATCTACAAAGCTTTCATTGACGGCAATCTCAAGTCGTACTTTTTTGAGCAGATTCACCTCGAATTTTACGCCGCGATAGCTTTCTTCGTACCCCATCTGAGCGCCGCAGCCGAGTGAATTCGTGACTGACATTTTTCCTACCTCGGCTTTGGCCAAAGCAGCTTTGACTTCTTCCAGTTTATGGGGTTGTATATATGCGATAATTAGTTTCATAATTTTTCTCCGTTCATAATTACATGGTACTGAAAACTTGAAATCCACTGTAGGCCTCGTTACCGTGTTCGCCGATGTCCAATCCTCGCATCTCTTCTTCTCGTGAAACACGCAGCCCCATGATTGCTCGGATGGCAATCCATGCTATAGCCGACATAAAAAACACGAATAATCCAACAGTAATCACAGCAGCCAGTTGGGCATTCAGCAATGTAAATCCGCCGCCAAAAAACAGGCCGTTACCGGTGGCCGTTCCCGTAATCTTATCCTGAGCAAAGAGCCCTACGCAAATGGTGCCAAATATACCATTGACAAGGTGAACTGATAATGCACCCACCGGATCATCCAGACGCAGCCGGTCAAACATCAGTACAGCCAGTACCACCAGGACCCCGGCGATTGCACCAATAATCAGAGCACTACTGACACTGACGAATGCACAAGGCGCCGTAATGGCCACCAGTCCCGCAAGACAGCCGTTCAATGTCATACCCAGATCGGGTTTTCGTAACAGTAAATAAGACACAATGGTAGCACTCATAATCGCAGCAGCTGCGGCAGCGTTGGTGGTTACCGCAACATGGCTAATGCCCACGGGATCTGCAGCCATTGTCGATCCGGGATTAAATCCAAACCATCCGAACCATAAGACAAACGTTCCGACCGTCGCCAGGGACAAATTATGTCCGGGAATCGATTTAATTTGACCGTTCGAGAATTTACCTATGCGCGGACCCAGTATGATAACACCTGCCAGCGCCGCCCATCCTCCAACACAGTGGACTACCGTTGACCCGGCGAAATCGAACATGCCCATTTTTGCCAGCCAGCCGCCACCCCAGACCCAATGCCCCACTACCGGATAAATCAGCATTGCCATGACGAACGAAAAGACAATGAAGGATAGATATTTAATCCGTTCAGCAACCGCCCCTGAAACGATAGTTGCTGCCGTGCCGCAAAATACCAGTTGAAAGAAAAACTTGGCCCACAGTGGGACACCTGTCCAGGAAATTGCCGAATAAACACCTTCGTAGGCGCCGCCGGTGGCCGGCGAATTATCCGCCCCACTGACCATGAACAACCCTTTAAGGCCAATGAGGCCGCTGCCATCGCCAAACATCAACCCCCAACCAAGAAGTAAAAAGCCTATCGAGGATACGGCAAAAACAACAAAATTTTTCGACATGATATTCACACAGTTTTTGGCACGGGCGAATCCGGACTCGACCGCCGCAAAACCAAGATTCATGAAAAAGACCAAAAATGCTGTGATCATAACCCACATTGTGTCCATTCCGATTTTAAGGTCGGAGGTCTTAATTTCTGGCGCAGCAACAGGAGCTGGAGCGGCCTCATCTGCCAGCGCCGCCCCCGCCCAAAGCATGAACAGCAAAATGTTCACTATCATTAAACTTTTATTTATTTTTAGATTGTGTCGCATTTTCATTACCTTTCGATTCAGAGCAGCTTAGTTAAAAACTGGTTGACAGGGTTATTCCTGTAAAGACATAGTCGCTGTCATTATTGCCGCTGTAGGTTGCATACGTATCGGCCGCACGCACATCGCTGTCCAGCAGAGTCACATAATTCACACTCGGCGTCAGTGTCCAGCCCTTGATGGGGATCGGGAAACCCACCGACAAGGTCACGTCCTGCATGGAACTTTCCGACAGGCCGCCCCAGTAAAACTTATTGTAACCCTCGCTGCCCCAGCCAATACTGGCCGATGCGGTCATTCCAACCGGCATGTCGGGAGCCAATTCCATAATTTTTTCAATGGAATGGCTGATACTGAATGCCGCGTAAGTACCGTCACCTTCATCGATGTCACGATAGAGGGTCAAGGTGGGGCTTAGCGGCATATCCAGGCCCAGGCCGGCATAGACTTCCACGGTATCGCTGTCATCGGTTACACTCGGAAAGTAATAATAAATCGCACCCACCGAATACTTCAGAATATCCACTCCGGGAATCTTGTCGGCATATCCGATTGTCCAGTCGTATTCTGTAAATTCCCAGTCATTGTCATGATAATCAGTCATATCCACATTGCCCCACAGCGATGCAGACAAATTCCCGTAAGTCAAACCCACAGAAGGCTGCATCACATAATCATCATTAAGCAACTGACCGCGCCAGATATACTTGCTCATGAATGCTGTGGATACTCCAACGCCCAGAGCGGGTTCATCGGAGACGGCCGGAACCGATGTTTCTTCCGCGTACGTCGTCAAGGTTAATACACACACCATTGCACACATAACTGCTTTTGCTGTTCTTGTCTTACTCATTGCATTCTCCATAAATCATTGGTTCGTTTTTTGTTTTCAATCGAATGTGACGCTCAGGCCTGTTGCGATTCACAGCAGGACCCTATCGCAAGACATGTGCCACAACAAATAATGGCTGAACAAATATAGCTGTATGTCTTTTTAATATTGAGACTTAGAGAATATTTAAGAAATGAAGAAATCGAGGAGGCCGATAAGACACGAATTTTTATAAACAGGAAAGGCATACAATAATGTATACCTTTCCTGACTCATCTACAATATTGTATTTCGTGCAAAAGAGTTATCGTCGCAGAATATTGTATTTTTTGATTTTATAGCCAAGGATCCGTTCGGTAACACCAAGCTCGGATGCCGCATCACGCTGGCACCCCGCGGTCTTTTTCAGGGCATCGACAATCAACTCCCGCTCGAGACCTTCCACGCGATCCTTTAAGGACAGATTGTCCGGCAGATTAGATTTTTGCACCATTTGCAGGGATGGTGGAAGATGGTCCGAACGAATCACATCACTGTCACAAACCAGAACCGCCCTTTCAATGCAGTTTTCAAGCTCACGAACATTGCCCGGCCAGTGATAACTGGTCAGCATTTCAATGGCAGGCGTGGAAATCCGATTAATTCGCTTGTTATTTTCTTTGGCATATCGCTCCAGAAATAGATCCGCCATCAGCATGATATCATCTTTGCGATCACGCAGCGGCGGAATGAAGATTGGAAATACGTTAATGCGATAATACAAATCCTCCCGGAACAGTTTATCTTTAATGCTCTCTTCCAGATTCTTATTGGTTGCCACAATAATCCGCACATTGGATTTGATGGTTTCCGTGCCGCCAACCCGTTCAAATTCCTTGAATTGAATCACCCGCAGCAGTTTCACCTGCAGATTCAGCGAGAAATCCCCGATTTCATCCAGAAATATCGTTCCTCCGCTGGCCAGTTCAAACCGACCTAATTTTCGATCCGTAGCACCCGTGAAAGCCCCCTTCTCATGACCAAACAGTTCACTTTCCAGTAATGTGTCAGGCAGCGCGGTACAATTGACTTTAATAAATGGCTTATCCGCACGATGACTATTATAATGGATTGCATGGGCCACCAGATCCTTGCCCGTACCGCTTTCACCCCGCACCAGGACTGTTGCATTGCTGTTGGCAACCTGCAGAATCAGGCGATAGACCTCCTGTATGGCATTGCTGGTACCAATCATATTCTTGACCTTGAACTTGGTCTTCAATTCACGCAAAAGCCGTTCATTTTCGCTAAGCAGTTCTTTTTTATTGGATTCAATTGTTTTATTCAGCTTCACCGCCTGCGCGATCATGGTGGCAATCACCTGCAGCAATCGAACATGAGAGTCGAGGTCCTCATCCGTTTTAACCTTCTTATCGACACTGATCGCTCCAATGGTTACTCCTTCCAGTTTAATCGGCACACAGAGAAAACCAATTTTCTGCCCTTTGGGGATCTTGCGCTGACCTGTTTTAGAGAGAAAACGGGAATCCAGACGGATATCCGGAACCACGACTTCCTTGCCCGTCTGAACGACCAACCCGGTAATTCCTTCGCCTACCCTGTAAGTGACGTTTTTCCTGGATTCCTCATCAATTCCATGAGCCACTTTAATATCGATCGTTTCGCTGACCGGATCCAGCAGCGTAATCAGTCCTCGTTCGAGCTTTAAATAAGTATCCAGCGACTTTAAAATCGACTCCAAAGTCGCTTCAAGATTCATTGAGATGGCAAAAGCCTTGGCCACATCGGCCAGCAAATCCACTTCCCTGGCAAGCTTATTTCCCATATAACACACCTGGTTTCTCTGGATTAAATTTAGCAAATTTCCATTACACAATCCAACAACAAAATTGTAACATATTTTTAGAACTATACAATTTTGTTGAATAAATTTTTTATCCCCCCTTATTCCTGGGTACAACAACATGCCTTTCCCTGTCTTGTATTAAGCCTATGCAGCAGTTGTAGTATTTATGAAATGGCACGAAAAAAAGTTTTCCGGCGGCATGTTCCGATAAACAGATTCATTGATACACCGTTTCCCATGTTATCATATATTTCCCTGGAATTCTGGCCCTGCGATTTGCAAAAAAACCAAAGATTTGCTATAATCAGCGTTGTAACAAAATAGAGTCTTCTGGGGGTTCAGAAGCATGTGTCAAGCCTTTGACAGCGGTTGTCTGGCTTCGGATGAAATCTTTAACCTTTGGGGGTGTATGATGAACCAGTCCAATTATGAAGATAAATTGACGGAACTGCTGAATACCGCCGGCGACATTCCGGTTCCTCAGCGGGAAAAACTCCTGTTTCTGGCCCGCCGCAGTACAGAGGGCTACAAAATGCTTCAGGAGAAGATCTCGACCCTGCAAAACTCGCTGGATTATCTGCGGGTCGGCGTCAAATACCTGATTTTTGATTTGGAAGCCACGCGCCGGGAAAATTCTGAACTCCGCAAACAGGTCGAACAACTGCGGGGGCCGAGCAGTCCGAATGCAGAGCCGGATAATCCGAATTTTGAATAATGGAACAAATTCCGGCACGACTTAACTTCTCATAACCTGTCTTATTGGAGATTGAAATGAAAAAATTAATGCTTTTAACGTTTGCTGCCATCCTGATACCCTCAGCCCTGGCCATGGTCACCCCCAGCGTTGAAGAGTTAACCAATCAGGGCGTCTCCCTGCAGACTGATTATGATTTGATTGGGTCCTCAGGCAGTGACACATTATTCGAAGCCTCAGTATCGTTTATGCCCATCCCGGAGCCGTGTACATTACTTTTGTGCGGTGGCGGAGCGGCATTCCTGTTTGGTGCGGTTCGTCGTAAATAAGCGCAACATCGGATTCGAATCCATCCAGACAGTATCCCAGATAAATCGGGATACTGTCTTTTTCATTTTATATCCCCATCTATCCCTGCATTCCATTCTGCTGTGTGTAATTTCCATTGTTTTTCTTTGCGGAAAACGGTATATAGCGGTAGTATAAAGTCGGCATTTTTAACAGAAAATTCCGGGACAGAAAGGATTCGCTCCATGAGTCAGCGAGTAAAATTGGCAGTCGATCTGTTTAATGAAGGATTTTCCTGTTCTCAGGCAATCGTTGCAGCCTATGCGGACCAGTATGGTCTGGACAGAAATCAAGCACTAAAAATCGCCGCCGGCCTGGGGGGAGGAATCGGCCGCACCGGCAGCGTTTGCGGAGCCGTTACGGGGGCCATTCTTATTCTGGGACTTCGGTTCGGTGCGACCGATCCCAAAGACAAGAATGCCAAGTTTGAAGCCTACAAAAAAGTCCAGTTATTGAATGAAGAATTCAAAACCCGCACAGGCTCACTCATCTGTCGAGAACTGCTGGGATTTGATTTCACCACACCCGAAGGGGGCCTTCGCGCCAAACAACCGGGGGCATTTGAACATTGCCCTGAATTTGTGCAAATCGCTGCCGAAATTATGGAAACCCTGCTCAATACATAGTTGACCCGAAAAGGACACCCCCATGTCAAAATCGTATGCACTGAACCAGAACATAGAAACGGAGAACTTAATGAAAGCCTTTTTATCTCTGTTGTGTGCAATTTCAATCATGGCAGGCGCTGACACCAGGCCGGACAAGATGCTCTTTGATTTTGGCAATCCCGACACCGCAAAATATCTGGTTGCTCAGGATGCCCGCATAGAACAATCAGGCAAGACCCTGCGGATTCAGACCGCCCATAATCAGGATTGGCCCGGAGTCACCATCCAATGCCCTGAAAAGTCATGGGACTGTACCGGCTATCAGCAAATCAGTACCGACATTGACAATTTATCCGCAGACAGCCTTACCATTCATCTGCGAGTTGATAATCCCGGCGCGGATGGTATCAAAAACTGCATCACCCAATCCATAACAATCCCGCCCGGCCAGAAACAGACGTTGTCAGTACGTCTATATACAACCCCCTGGGCATTTGAAAAACAAGCAGAACTGGTCGGAATGAGAGGGTATCCTCAGGTTTCTCCAATTAATACAGCTCAAATCAATCAATTAATCCTTTTCATTGCTAAACCAAAACAGGACTATCATTTCAAAATCAGCAATCTGCGTGCACAGGGTGTCGTAACTCTTTTGGACGCGGATAAATTTTATCCCTTTATCGACCAATTCGGCCAATTCATTCATGCGGACTGGCCAGGGAAAATCCATTCCGAACAAGACCTGAATCTCAGCAGGGAATCGGAAAAAGCAGCAATTGCCGCCCATCCCGCCATGCAGGATCGCAATTCATGGGGCGGGTGGTCCAAAGGCCCAAAACGGAATGCAACAGGCTATTTTCGTGTTGAGAAAGTGGATAATCACTGGTGGCTTGTGGACCCGGATGGACAGTTGTTCTGGTCTCATGGCGTCGATTGCGTTGGCATTGGCTCTGAAACCCCCGTCACTGTCCGAGAGACCTATTTTCAATGGCTGCCCCGCGACAATGCCGAATGGAAACGTTTCTGGGGACGAGGGTCCTGGGCGCCGGTCGGATATTATAAAGACAAGGGAGAGTATGAAACCTTTAATTTTGCCGGAGCGAACCTTCAGCGAAAATACGGAAAGGATTGGTATGCGGTTCATGCAGAACTGTGCCATCAGCGTCTTCAAAGCTGGGGCATGAACACCATCGGCAACTGGTCTGAATCGAGCATCTAACGACTTCGCAAAACCCCCTACACTGCAACGCTCGGGTTATGGTCCCGTTCAATTGAATGTTGAGAAGGTTAT
>JBDKVE010000092.1:0-8431 GCA_039679345.1 Anaerohalosphaeraceae bacterium | reverse complement strand
AGTGTTTTGTGGAGTAGCTGTGATGTTGCTTTGCGTAAGCCTGGCAAACGCAGCAGTCGTTGTAAGTACCCAGAGTGGTAACTGGGCTACCGGGACCACATGGGTTGGCGGCGTCAAGCCAGCAGATGGCGATGATGCTACAATTCGGGGCGACTACATTGTAACCGTCAATACCACCGAAACCCTTACCACCTCGGGCAATGTATTCGAGATGGGCAAATGGGACAATACCGGCGGAACTTTAAACGTAGAATCAGGCGGTAACATGACATTGATTGGTGAGGTTTACATTGGCGTAGGGTCCGGAACCTCATATATTAATATTGATAACGGTGGTATTTTCAGTGCAACATGGGGGACGCGATTAGGCTGGGGCGCAGGCTCTAAAGGTGTAGTTACTGTAAAAAACGACGCCCTAGTATGGTTCGCCAACCTGATTGTAGGAGCCAGCGACGGAACCGGTGAATTGCACATCGACGGCGGTTTGACCCACGTTGCGAACTGGACAATATATCCAACTGGATCAATAGACATTACGGCCGGCCGTTTAGTTCTTAAGGGCAATGTTTCAAATGTGGCTGGCATAACTGCTTACGGCGGAGCAGGAATATTGATTTACGCTTATGATGGTTCCGGCTGGACGAACGTAACAGCAATACTTCCGGATGCTAGCGCGGCAGTATATCTAAGCGTCAATAGCGGCAACTGGACTGACGGGGACACATGGAGTGGCGGCATTAAGCCGGCAAGTACTGATAAGGGGGTTATTATTCGGGATAACAAGATTGTCACCGTTAATACCGTCGAATCTCTTAACAAGACAACAGGCAACGTATTTGAGATGGGTATGTGGGATAGTACAGGTGGAACTTTAAATGTTGTATCAGGTGGTGAATTGACTCTTACCGGCGAGGTTTACATCGGCGTAGGAGGGAATGAAACCTCATATATAAATGTTTCAGGTGGCACTTTCCATTCAAACTATGCTACGCGGTTCGGTTGGGGCACTGGTGCGAATGTGATAGCCACTATTACAAGTGGTTCAATGAATATCGGCGACTTGCACATGTCTCCTCCAGATGGCACTCATAGTGAACTGCATATTGATGGCGGTACAGTCACTCTTGGAAACCTTACATTCTACCCATCAACAACTGCAACAATAGATATTACGGGCAACGGCGAATTAATTGTTCCAGGCGAGGTCACAGATGTAAACACCACATATGGTACTGGTAGAATAACAGCTAATGGCGGTGCCGGTGTTCTTGCCTATGATACCACTTCCCAAAGTGGAAAAACGATTATATCTCTCGAACCTCCGCCATTTGTTGACACTATTGATCACAGCATGTTTGAAGGAGGCGTAACCAGGGCAGAACTTGAAGGATTCTTGTCAAGATCACTTTATATGGGAGGCCTCGGTGTGGGTGAAGGTGCAATTGCCACGAATGCCTCATTTAATGCGGGAATGGATTTCGTCGAGTATGTTGACCAGGGACTTGATCCCAATGTTATCCTTGAGTATGTGGCCGGTTTCTGGTCCAATTTCCCATCCGCAACAGATGCCTATACTGCTGATTTTGACAGGTTTTATAACGCTGCAAAGAGTTTTGCCGATAAGGCGCACAGGAGGAACCTGTATGCTCTTCTCGGTTGCGGCGTTTTTGAAACTGCCTTTTCGAAATATGACAGCGATGGATATTTAACCCGCCCCGGCATAGAAGATGTTCCGGTTCCTGCATGGGTGTTCACCGCATTCGGCAAAACTCCCGAAACAAGGAATTTCAGTTATACCGACATGATTTACACAAGCGGTTACGGCTACACAAAAGATCCCACCCACAGTCGTTGGGACACGACGAACGGAAACGCATGCGTTCCGGATATGAGCAAGGAAGAAACCAGGATGTGGTTCTACTATCATTGCTGCCGTTACATCGATTCAGGTTATGAAGTAATCAATCTGGGACAGATAGGTGAGATGACATTCAATGACACCGATTACACCTATACCAAGCAGCTTATCGACATGATACGCGCTTATGCCGCAACGCATGCAAGAAGACATTGGGTCTTTTTAAGTGCTGATACATACACAGCAAAGTACGGCAACGATCTGCTCTTTGATTATCATTCATTCCCGCTGAGGCCAAAATGTGTTGCTGGTCATCCAGGCGAAGCGATTCTTGAGGCAGGTTATGCAGACTCCGTTTACGGAGACAGCACTGGCGGTATCAACCCCAGCGGCTGGAGCTGCGACCATCAGCCTTACACCGTACATTTTGATAACATATCCGGCGCATACAGTGCTGACCATACTACCAATGTTGGTACTCCCTGGGTCTGGAACTGGGATGAAAGCGCATGGTTCAGCCATCAGACTGAAACATACAGAAACAATTGGCTCTGGTATGCTTCAAAGTGGCTCAAAACCAATGACCCCAACGGTTATATTTGCATGTCAGGACTCAAAATCTGTCAGGATCCTCTAAACTTTGATGACAACTTGGAGTGGACGTATAAAGCCTATACATATACCGGCTCCAATCATGGCATGAACCAGCAAGAGACGATCAAAGCAATCTGGAATTCAACCTGTTCGGGTTACAACTATGGCAACCTGAACTATGACTGCAGGGTTGATCTCGCGGATCTGGCAATATTTGCTCAAAAATGGCAGAATGTAACTACTGGATATTATGCGATAGATCTTCAGGACTTTAATGGTGATCGCGTAATAGATCTGGACGATTTAGCCATGTTTGTGCAATCCTGGCTGTTTTCGTTCTAAGTTTAAATTTTAATTAGGCCGTATGCAGGTGCAGGAGTTTGAAAGAGCTCCTGCACCTTTTTAGATTCATTGCAAATTACCAATTTACTCCGTCGAAATGGCTTTTTATAACGTAAGGCAAGAGAGATAAATGCGTCAGAAGTTTGATTTAACTCAGCTTAAATGGACACTGCATGGTTATTATCCCGAAGAGTGGCGAATGGGAGACTCCGCGGGTGCCGGAATCATGCTGCTGCCTGAAATAATTATTCACGATGTCAGCTTTCCATCTTCTGTACAGAAGATTCTGCATGAGCATGGCCTGCTTCCGGATTGGAATATTGGCTTCAACTCATCTCAATGTGAATGGGTTGAAAACAGGCATTGGTTTTTCAAAGCTGACCTGCCGGATAACTGGCTTGGTGACGATAAAAATTACAAGCTGGTATGTCATGGAATTGACGGCTTTGGGGAACTTTGGATCAATCAGCAGTGTGTTTATAAATTCAATAACTCATATGTCTGCCACACGATCGATATTACAGATGCATTAAAACCATCAGGCAACGTTCTAAAGATTATCTTTTGTGATCAGCCCAGATGGCTCGGCCAGATGAATTACACTTCGCAAATTACCCAATGGAAACCACGTTTCAATTACAGGTGGGACTGGACAGCCCGTCTTGTTCAGATTGGGATATGGGATGGGATAGATCTTGAAGCAACTTATGATGCTTACTTGGCCGAGGCTTTTGTTTTTACTTCGGCCGATATCAAATCACAAAAAGGTGTTGTGGATTTGCAAATCAATGTTAACCAGTGGAATTCGGAAAAGCTGTTAATAGAATTATCTGATTCCGAAAAATCAGTTGTTTATAGTAGAACTCTTTGCAAATATGATTTACATGACAATAGATACTCCTTTGAATTAAACAATATAAAACTATGGTGGCCTAACGGCATGGGACCAGCCCACCTTTATAATCTGACACTTTCATTAATTGATCAATCCGGCAAAATAGTCGATGCCATACAGAAACGTATAGGTTTTAGAAACATTACCTGGGAGCAATGCAAAGGTGCACCAGCTAATGCAGATCCATGGCTTTGCGTGGTAAATGGGAAACCTGTTTTTCTTGCAGGTGTCAATTGGACACCAATACGCCCCAATTTCGCCGATCTCTCATCTGATGACTATGATAAACGACTAAAAACTTATCAGGAAATTGGCTTCAATGTATTACGTTTGTGGGGTGGTGCTTTTCTGGAGAAGCAGTGCCTTTATGACATTTGTGATGAGAGAGGCATTCTGGTCTGGCAAGAGTTCCCGCTCTCTTCTTCCGGTATAGAAAACTATCCACCAGATGATGATGTTGCAATTAAGGAAATGGCATGCATTGCTCAATACTTTATTGCCGCTCGGGGGTACCATGCCTGCATTCTTGCCTGGTCTGGCGGTAACGAGCTTATGAGTTCAAAGGCCGGCCCTGACCCTGCCACGCTCGCGCATCCCATGATCGGAGCAATTGCACAAGTCGTTCGCGAAAACGATCCTTACCGACGTTTTATGCCAACATCTCCATCAGGACCGCGATTTGTTGCGGATGAAAACGAATATGGGCAAGGGTTGCATTGGGACGTACATGGCCCCTGGGTACCCCGGGGACGGCTCCAGGATCAGTGGACCAAATACTGGAACAATGATGATTCTCTTTTTAGAAGCGAAGTCGGCGCACCGGGTCCCAGCAGCATGGCATTGATGGAAAAGTATACCGGAGATTACAATCTGTTTCCTCCTTCAAAAGAAAATATATTCTGGAGACGGTTCAGCTTCTGGATTGATCACGATCAATTCGTTGCGGAGACGGGACGAGAACCAAAGAATATAGAAGTATACATTGACTGGGGACAAAACAGGCAGGCCCTTGCCTTGAGCATTGCCGTAAGTGCATGCAGGAAACGTTTCCCATCTTGCGGCGGAATTATCCTGTGGATGGGGCATGATAGTTTCCCCTGTCCTGCCAATACGAGTATTATTGATTTCGAAGGCGAGCCTAAGCCGGCTGCTCTGGCCATCGCCAAAATATTGCATTCTTGTAAGTAACGTCAAAAATTAAAAAAATTAACCTGAATCATGGGTGAGACATTATGAATCTACTAAAAAAGCAATCTATAACAAAATCTTCTATGCTTATTTGTATTTGTATATTGACTATGACGATGAACGCAGTATGTGCCGATTCAGTCAAACCCAAAGCACTTGTGATAACTTCCAGGGATTCTGCGACTGATATAACGCAGGCCTTCAAAAAAGAATTGGAACAGGCAGGCTATCAGGCCGGCTCTCTTTCCGATGCAAATATAACCGGATCGTCGTTAAAAGATGTTGATTTAGTTTTTATACAGGATTCACAGACTCTGGCTGTTAACAATATTGATGCCATCCTTGAATTCTTAAAATCAGGCGGCGACATTGTAGCATTACGTGCGCCATTGTGGGGCCAGGCTCAGAGAGATTCCTATCTTGCCCTGCCCGCACAGGGTGAACCTACAAGAATCCTGCCTTCCGGCTTAAAAACCAACATGGTTCTTAATCCCCAGGCTCTTGAACTTGAAAAGTGGAAACGGTCCACAAACGACTGGTCAAGCTTGACTACTTACAGCGTTATCGACGATGCCAATATCGTCGGCGCCAAAGCGCTCAATGTGCATATAACCAACAGGACCGGATGGGATACGTATTTGTCGCCCCCAATTGAAAAACCTTTTCCCAAGGGTTATGAACTTACGATATTCTGGGCAAAAGGTGACGCCAGGACGGTTGAACTTGCGGTTGAGTGGCAGGAAAAGAACGGCGCAAGGTGGATTGCTGCCATTCCTTTAACTGAGAATTGGCAGCCTTACATTTTAAAGCCCGAGGATTTTCATTACTGGCGTTCAGAAACGCCGGCCAACCCAGACCGTTTGACTCTTTCTCAGGCCAGCCGAATTTGCTTCGGTTTGGCAGCTACACATGTCGTCAGCTTTGGCGGCGGTACACATAATTACCAGATAGGCCCCGTTTATACTGCAAAGCCGGATGATTCTCTCCGCCGATATCTCTCAGTCGGATCCATTCCAAAACTCGATGCTCTTTCGGAAAACTATAAATTTTTCCAATGCTCCGATGTAGCCGCACTGTCGGTCAGAACAGATCAATCGATATTGGGTCAATGTGATTTACCAGCCGCCGAAAATATTTTATCCTGCCATCCGAGAGCAAGCGGTGATGGCTTTGCCAAGGATAGGGCATGGCGATGGATTCCTTTGATGGATGCAAAATCCACCGATGGAAAATGGAGAGGCAACCCGGCATCGATGCTCATCAATTTTGACGGCCCTTATAAAGGCAGCACCTGGGTTTCATTCACTGTTCACGACCAGAATTGGTATAAGAATCCGTCAGTTCAAAAGGCCGTCTCCGACATGGTAAAAAGAATTAGCAATCGCGTCTATATGGTTGATGGCGGCGCGAATTTCTATACGTACTTCGAAAACCAGCCTGTTGAATTGGGGCTGGATGTTGCAAATTTTAATAAAACTTCCAATCCCAATCTCACTTATGACATTTCTGTTTGTGCCCAAAGCAATCCGGCCATATTTGCTTCAAAAGGTCTCGTTGACCTGGATCAAATCAAAAGAAAACAAGTAAAAGAGACTTGGAACCCAAAGGATTGGCCCAACACCGGCTATAAAGTCTCTGTCAAACTGCTCGATAATGGAAAAGTAATTGATTCTTTAGAGCACAATATTAATTGCTGGACGCCGAGTACGAACAAGCAATTTATCACGGTCAGTGACGGCAAATTCTTTCTCAACGGCAAACGCTGGCGGGCAAATGGTGTAAATTACATGCCCTCTTCCGGGATCGCCTGTGAAGACAATATTTATTTCGACAGCTGGTTTAACGCGACATCATATGACCCTGAAATAATAGACCGCGATCTTGACATCGTCAAAGGCCTGGGCATGAATGCCGTCAGTATTTTTCTCGAACACATGAGCATGTCTTCTCAAAACCTGCTTGATTTCTTTTATAAGGCTCGACAAAGAGATCTGAAAATCAATCTTTCACTTCGGCCTGGAACTCCCATGGACTTCCAGTGGGACAAAATCAGTGAAATGATGAAATACTACAGAATCGCCGAAAACGACACCGTCTTCGCCTACGACCTCGCATGGGAGCCTGCCTTTGGGGGTCATAATGACCGCCAAAAGTTTGATACCCAATGGGAAGCTTGGATTATTGAAAGATACGGCAGCATAGAAAATGCCCAGAATGACTGGGGTTTTAAAATCTGCAGGGACGAAACAGGCAAGGTTACAAACCCCCTTAACGAATACACCATTAAGGATGGTCCCTGGACCCCTATGGTTTCCGCTTACCGGCGTTTTCTTGATACTCTGCTCTATGAGAAGTACGGTCAGGCACGCAGGCTCGTCCACACACTGGATACAAACCATCTCGTGAGTTTCCGCATGGCCGATGCAGGTAACCCGACTAACAATTCCGAAAACATCGCTTATGACTGGCCATACCTTGCGGCAGCCGTGGACATTTTTGAACCCGAAGCTTATGGCAGGCTCGGAGGTTGGGAGCAGATTAAGCCAGGCATGTTTGCTTCATATTACGCCAATTGGGCATCAAGCCGTTTGCCGCTGGTGTGGGCGGAAGTAGGTACCACTGCCTGGCTTAGAAGCCGTATGATAGGTGATCCGGAACATTATGAATACCAGGCTGACTTTTACAAAAATTTCTACCAGATGATGATAAGCAGCGGCGCCGATGGCGTTTTCTTCTGGTGGTATCCCGGCGGATTCAGGCCTGTAGAGCAAAGCGACTATGGAATCGTCAATCCTGATGGAACAGACAGGCCGGTAACCAAAATCATAAGAGAATACGGCCAAAAACTTTTAAATGGCAAAGACTTAAACTACTCAGAACCCAAGTTCGTTATAGACAGGGACAGGCATTCTGCCGGGCTCTCTGGGATCTATTCTGAATACAAGGATGAGTTTTGGAAGAGCCAGAATTCAGGCAAGTGCCCTCTGCTTGTTACTGAAGCGACAGGTTCAGATACTTCAAATTGTCCGTTGACTGCAATCGGCAATAAAGCCTTCACTGGCTCAAATCCTCCCAAATATATTGATGGTTTCATCGATACTGTTAACGTCAAGATCGATGATGGACAATGGCAAACAGTTTCCAATAACGAAGCAGTAAAAGTCAAACCCGGCAGTTCGGTATTTGCAAAGCTCTCGTATACAAACCTTGGAGAAGCTGCGTGGTTCAGTTCGAATGACAGCAACCAAATGGGAATCGTCGGCATAGTAATTGACGGTAAGGAAAGAAAATTCGTTCCCGTTCACAGGCCTTTAAAGCATCTTGAGAGCGATCAAACCGGTGAAATATTATTGACTAAATTTGGAAAAGAACCTGTTTCGGTTACGTTGAGTTTTGAAGCAAAGAAAAGGGCTCGGTTTGGCTCAAAATTCACGTTGAAGTTTGAGAGCATAGATTAACAACTTCCGCAAGTGATTTGGCAGATAAGCAGTGGCAGCTGATATTGCATATTGTCAAGCGACGCGATGATATCACCGGCTTTGTTGTGCTGCTGC
>JBDKVE010000091.1:0-6904 GCA_039679345.1 Anaerohalosphaeraceae bacterium | reverse complement strand
ATTGGGCCGGCGGCCAGTGCCAAAAGTTATTTGAATATTCCGGCCATCGTCAGTGCGGCGGAAGTGGCGGATGTGGATGCAATTCATCCGGGTTATGGATTCCTTGCGGAAAATGCCCATTTTGCCGAAATCTGCAATGAATGCGGGATTACCTTTATCGGCCCCAGCCCTGCGGCGATGCGGAAACTGGGTGATAAAGTGGCCGCAAAGCAACTGGCTCAGGAGGCT
The DNA here is from genome assembly GCA_039679345.1 of Anaerohalosphaeraceae bacterium. Lineage (GTDB taxonomy): Bacteria > Planctomycetota > Phycisphaerae > Sedimentisphaerales > Anaerohalosphaeraceae > Anaeroglomus. The sequence continues at coordinate 6,676 of JBDKVE010000091.1, read as the reverse complement.
CGTGTACCGCTTGTACCAGGTTCTGATGGACCGATAGCCAACGAAGCCGAGGCGGTTAAGATTGCCAATAAAATCGGGTATCCTGTGATTATCAAGGCGGCGGCCGGTGGCGGCGGACGCGGGATGCGCGTTGCCCATAATGATATCAGCCTACACAAGGCCTTTGCTGCCGCTAAGGCGGAGGCAGAAGCCGCCTTTAAAAACGGCACATTGTATGTCGAGAAATACGTCCTTGAGCCGCGGCACGTCGAAGTGCAGGTCATGGCCGACAAGAGTGGAAATGCGGTCCATTTTTATGAACGCGACTGCACGATTCAGCGGCGCCATCAGAAATTGATTGAAGAATCACCATGTCCTGTTCTAGATGAGCGGACGCGTGAGGAGCTATGTAAATCGGCCCTGCGTCTGATTAAACACGCTGATTACTATAACGCGGCGACGGTGGAATTTCTGCTGGATAAAAACAAGAATTATTACTTTATCGAAGTCAATACGCGTATTCAGGTGGAGCATCCGGTGACGGAGATGGTGACCGGACAGGATTTGATTAAATGGCAGATTAAAATTGCCGCCGGCCTGCCGCTGGATTTGCGTCAGCGTGACATCAAACACTCCGGCGTAGCGATGGAATGTCGGATCAATGCCGAGGATCCGGATCGCAATTTTGCACCGTGTCCGGGCAAGATAACGAAATTCTTTACACCTGGCGGACCGGGCGTGCGCGTGGATACCTACCTGTGTCAGGATGCGGTCATTTCGCCGTATTATGATTCGATGGTCAGCAAACTGATTGTCCATCAGCCGACGCGGGAAGAAGCAATTGCCACCATGAAGCGGGCGCTGCGGGAATTCAAGATTGAACCCATCAAGACGACCATTCCGGCCTGTCTGAAGATTCTGTCGCACAATTTATATGTGAAAAATCAGGTGGATACCAGCTTTATCGAACGGCATCTGACAATGTAGAGGAATTTAAAAAAGAAGGAGAAAAATGGGGTCGGATAAACAGTGTCATTCGGAAGGCATTGAGCATTATCTGCGATTAACACACGCGGAGGGAGTGGGGCCGGTATTGTTTGCCCGACTGGTCAAGCAGTTCGGCTCGGTCGAAAATGCCCTTGAGACATCGGTTTCGGAGATGACGCGGGTGGAAGGCATCGGCAATGCAACCGCCGAAAAGATCGCTCGCTCTCGTGGCAGTTATGATGCTCAGAAGGAAATAGGACTTGCCGACAAATATAGTGTCGTTCTGATTCACTGGGATGATGGGCGTTATCCGGCCGCATTGAAAAGCGTGTATGACCCGCCGCCGGTGCTGTATGTCCGGGGAACACTCGAACGCAGCGACGCATTATCAGTTGCGATTGTCGGTTCACGACGATGCAGTGCCTATGGTTCGGAGCAGGCCTCGCGGTTTGCACATCTTTTGGCTTCATCCGGTTTTACCATTGTCAGCGGACTAGCCCGCGGCATTGATACGGCCGCGCATCGTGGGGCTTTGTCTGCGAAAGGACGAACGATTGCCGTGCAGGGCTGCGGATTAGCGACGGTCTTTCCGCCGGAAAATGTCAAGCTTGCTGATATGATTGCCGAATCCGGCGCGGTTATTAGTGAACTGCCAATGGGATATGAGCCGCTGTCTGAAAACTTTCCCGCGCGTAACCGTATTATTGCAGCCTTGTCGCTGGGGACACTTGTGGTTGAAGCGCCGCATAACAGCGGTTCACTGCTGACGGCCAAAGCCGCCCTTGAATACGACCGGGACGTGATGGCGATTCCCGGCAAAATTGATTCGCCGCTGGCCGGCGGATGTCATAAGCTGATTAAAGAAGGGGCTAAACTGGTCGATTCACTCGATGATATTCTGGAAACGCTGGGCTGTGTGGGGCAGGGATTGAAAGAACATGTGGCTGACGCGGCAGAGCAGGCGGAAAAGAAGGCTCAGGCAACATTATTTGATATGACCAAGTTGAACCTATCGGCAGTCGAAAAAGGAATACTGACCGGCTTTGACGGGGAACCGCTGCATATCGAACAGATGATTGCCAAATCCGGCTTTACAGCGGGGCAGGTTCATGCTTCGATTATCAGTTTGCAGCTTAAAGGACTGATTAAACAATTACCCGGTGGACTATTTATCAAGCGATAATGGGCGACAGTCTTTATTTTGACTGCTGCAGCGCATAGACCGTGCCGTCTTCACAGGCGACTAAGACACAATTGTCTGCAACAGCGACGCCGGACAGGATTGCACTGGCCGCATCAAAAGACCCGGTGAGATTGCCGCCGGCAACAGACAGACAATAGAGTTTGCCGTCGCTGCTGCCGACCAGAACCTGGTCGCCGCAGATGACTGGACTGCTGTCCACTTCAGCACCTGTCAGGAATGTCCAGAGAAGTTTTCCGGTCATCGCTTCGAAGCAGTACACTTTTTTATCCCGGCAGCCGGTCACGACATAGTCCTCATTGACGGCAGGGCTTGAAAAAAAGGGTTGTTTTGCTTCTTTGTAGGCCCACAAGTCTTTGCCGGTTACACTATCCACGCAGAAAAAATGACCATCAAAATTACCGACATAAACCTTGCCGTTTGCAATGGCTGGACTGGCGGCGATATAGGAGCCGCTGTCAAAGGCTTTTGTGCTGTTGGGGTCGTCCAGAGGGACCATGTACAGATTGGCGTCACAGGAACCGAAGGCTGCCAGGCCATTGCCGATGGCGGGGGAGCCGTTGATATAGTTTTGAGCTTCGTATGACCATTTCTTTGTCCCGGTCCCGGCATCCAGACAGGTGAACAAGCCGTCATAGCTGCCGGTGAAAAGCTCTGTCGAGCCGTGGATGGTACGGTAATTGACTGACCCTGTAATCTTGTCGCCGGTTTTGTAGGTCCATACCGGCCTTCCGTTTTCTGCGTTGATCGCATACAGCATTCTGTCTTCTGAACCAACATAAACCGTATTATCGATCACAAGTGCGCTGGCTTCAATGGCATCGCCAGTGGTGTAAGTCCAGAGTATTTCGCCTTTTTCTAATGTGAGGCAATAGATGTTTTTGTCACTGGACGTTACAAAGACCTTGCCGTCTTTGATAACCGGAGTGGACTTGATAGCGTCTTTAGCATTAAACTTCCATTTGATGGATAGCCGGATCGGCAGTTGGCCTTCTGAAGTGCCGGTCTGTGCGGGATTGCCGCGAAAGCTTTCCCAGAGCTTTGTGCCGAAAGTTACCGGGATAGCATTGTGTGAGTGTTGTGCGGCGCGGTGCAATTTGGCATTTTGGTAATACAGGATATAGGCAATCATGGCTGCAATCGGCAGGGTGGTGATTAAAATCGGAATTAAGACTCGTCTTATGATCACTCGCATACGGTATGCCTTTAGATTAAGGAATGAATCGTATCTTCATTGGAAAGGATAGCAGAAACTTTAACATCTTGATCCAATGTTTTAATATTGATATCAGACAACTTTCGGGACTTCAGTTCTTTCAAACTAAAAGTAATGTCTGCTATACCATCCTGTCCCAGCAGCATTGGGGCGATGTAAACGCACAGTGCATCGGTCAGATTCTGGCTTAAAAATGATGATAATACGGTCGGGCCGCCTTCGACCAGAAGCTGCTGGATACCGCGTTTGCCAAGTTCGGCCAGAAGGTGTGATAAATCCGGATGCTGATTGCTTTGGGTTATAGGCAATATTTCAACGCCGGCCTTGCGAAAAGCGGCGGCTTTGTTTTGATTGTTTTGTATGGCAAGTTCGGAGGTTGCGATTAATGTCGGGGCCTCCTCTGTCGTCGCCAGATGACAGTCGAGGGGTGTTCTGAGTTGAGTGTCCAATACCACCCGCAATGGCTGGCGTTCAATGCTTTGCCCAGGGATGCGGATGGTCAGGCGGGGATTGTCGGCAATCACCGTATTGACGCCGACCAGAATGGCCTGACATCGCTTTCGAAGTTGATGAACGTCCTGGCGGCTTTTAGAGCCTGAAATCCAGTTGCCATCGGCAGGAGGATTCCGCCATGCCAGCTTGCCATCGATGCTTTGCGCCCATTTGGCAATGACCCAGGGACGGGCGGTTTTGGCGAATTTGAAAAAGGGGGCATTGAGTCGACGGGCCTGGGCTTCGCAAACTCCGACGACCACATCGATTCCGGCCTGTCGCAGTTGGGCAAAACCCTTGCCTGCGACTTTATCCGAGGGATCCTGCACAGCAGCGACTACTCCGGCAACTTTGGCCTCGATTAAGGCCTGAGTGCATGGGCCTGTCTTGCCGGTATGGCAGCAGGGTTCGAGGGTGACATACACCGTTGCCCCCGCCGGGTCAAAACCATGATTGCGGCAATCGGCCATGGCATTGATTTCGGCATGGGGGCCGCCGAAACGCTGATGGAACCCCTGCCCGATGATCCGGCCGTCTTTGACAATCACACAGCCGACGGCGGGATTGGGCTCCACTGAACCGATTCCCTGTGCCGCCAGTTCAAGGGCACGCAGCATATAGTCCTGATGCTGGGCGGTGGTCATTGGATGCGCCTCTGAAATTCGTCTTCGTCGATAATTTCGACACCCAGTTCGCGAGCTTTTTCCAGTTTGCTGCCGGCGTTTTCGCCTGCGAGTACAAACGCGGTCTTTTTGCTAACCGAACCTGCCGATTTCCCGCCGTGGTCTTTGATGGTCTGTTCTATAGATTGACGAGAATAGTTTTTAAGCGTACCAGTGACGACAATAGTCTGGCCTGCTAACTTGTTACTGATTTTTTGACTTGGACCGATAGGATTAACCCCAGCAAGTAACAAATCTTCAATAACTTTGATATTATCTGCGTTATTGAAATAATCATAAATACATTTAGGTATTACAGGATTATATTTTTTTATCATTAAAGCCTTTTGAATGTCTTCAAGTTCAGCATCGAGGAAGGATTCAATTGAACCAAACTTGTTTGCCAGCACCTCTGCCCTTTTGGGACCAATATGTGGAATTTTTAAAGAACTAATTAATGATGCCAAACTCTCAATATCTTTACTTACAAACTCATTTATTTTTGATTTTTTACATTTCTTGTTTCGAAAAGTATCGGTAAAGCCCAAATTATCATCGCATTCTCTCTTTTCTGTTGAATTAATATCAAATAAATCGAAAGGAAATAACACTTCAATGTCTCGGTCTTTATTCAGATTGATATTATTTAATATCTTCTTTCTATTGTCCGGGTCTTTAATGTAATTATAAACTTCTGTGGGAATTATAGGATCGAAATTCACAGTTAATTTATCTTTCAGTTCTTTTTCCGATGCGTGCATTATATTTTTAAGCGAGCCAAACTCTTCAGCTAATATTTGTGCGGTCTCTGTGCCAATATTCGGGATACCTAATGCTGCGATAAGACGCCACAGAGGGCGGCTCTTGCTATTTTTTATGTTGTCAATTATTTTCTGGGCACTATTGGGGCCCATATGTTCTAGAGGAATAAGTTGAAAAATGTCTAAATTGTAAAGATCAGCAAAGGTTTTTACTAAACCTTTTTCAACAAGCTGTTCAATAAGGGCAGGTCCAAGACTTTCAATATCCATTTGTCTTTTGGCTGCAAAGTAAATAAACCGTTCGATCTGTTTCGCAGGACAATTAGGATATATACAGGTGTATGTGTGTGTGAACTCACTTTTCCCTTTAGAAATTGATTGCTTGTCAATTCTTTTTCTTTCCGTTACTATTATGTCATGTTTACATACTGGGCACTGGTGGGGAGGATAAAACTTTTCATCTCGTAGTATTGATTTGTGAATTACTTTAATTACTTGAGGGATAATTTCTCCAGCTTTTTCAATTATGACAGAATCCCCTTTGCGAACATCAAGATACTCAACTTCATCAAAATTATGTAGAGTTGCTCGTTTTACAATTGTACCTGCTAATTTAACAGGTTTAAGATTTGCAACAGGAGTAAGAGCACCGGTTTTACCGACTTGCACATCTATTGACAATACTTCGGTTTCTGCCTGTTCGGCGGGGAATTTAAAGGCGATACACCAGCGGGGGCTGCGGCCTGTCATGCCCAGCATATCCTGTTGGTCGTAGCGGTTGAGCTTGATGACCATGCCGTCCACGGCATAGTCGAGCTTGTCTTTTTTATCCGCCCAGGAATCGCATATCCGAATGACCTCGTCGATATCTTTGGCTTTTGCGGTATGCGGATTGGTCGGCAGGCCAAGGGCCTTCAGTTTCTCAAGCGAATCCCAGTGGGTTTGTGCCAGGGGAGAACTGACTCTGCCCAGCGAATAGGCGAAAAACGCCAGCTTACGTGTCGCGGTAATCCGGGCATCCAGCAGTTTTAATGAACCGGCGGCTGCATTACGCGGATTGGCAAACTCCAGCTCACCCGCTTCAATCTTTGCCTTATTCAGTTCGAGGAAGGATTTTTTAGGCATATAGACCTCCCCGCGGACCTCCAATACGGCTGGGCAGCTTTGGGGATTGATTAACTCCAGAGGGACGGCCCGGATGGTTCGAATGTTGGCCGTGACATCATCACCCATCCGCCCGTCGCCTCGCGTGGCGGCGGTCACAAGCCGGCCGGATTCATAATGCAGGCTGATGGCCAGCCCATCGATTTTCAGTTCAACCACGTACTCAAAATCGCTCGACTCCAGCCCCTTGCGGATGCGTTTGTCAAATTCCCGC
>JBDKVE010000090.1:0-2732 GCA_039679345.1 Anaerohalosphaeraceae bacterium | reverse complement strand
TCCCAGTTTATTGCATGATATTTATGATTGGCGGAGGCCGTACTGATAAAACCGGACAGGCCGCCATCGGTTGAAAACAGAACGATCAGCAGGCTCACCAGAGCTCCGCCGATCAGAACAATGGCCTGAATACAATCCGTCCAGACGACGGCTTCGAAACCACCCATCGTACAATAGAGTATACTGAGCAGACCCATAATAAGAATGCTTTGTGTAACGGAAAGCCCCGTGATCGCCGACAATGCCAGTGACGGCAGATACATGACAATCGCCATGCGTCCGCACTGAAACAGCACAAACGAAACTGCGGCAAATAACCGGACAGCAAGACCGAAACGCTTTTCAAGAAACTCATAGGCACTGGTGGCGTCAACCCGCATAAAAAACGGGATAATATAAAACCACAGGATGGGAATAATCGCAACACTCATCAGGTTGATGGTCAGAAACGTCCAGTCTGTGGCAAACACCTTGGCGGGAATGGCGACAAAGGTAATGGAGCTAAGCATGGTCGCAAAAATACTCAGGCCCGCCGCCCAGGCGGGAATACGTTTGCCGCCGCGGAAGAAATCATCGGTATTTTTGTTATTCTTTGCAAAATAGATTCCGAACAGGGTCGTTGCCAGCAGATAGATTCCCAGCGAAGTAAAATTGAGCCACCCGAAATGCCGATCCTGCCGAACCCAGCGAGCCTTCCAGACTTCCGGCGTACGCACGCGAGGCCGAATCTCGCCGGATGGCAGAATAATGCCCTCGTTCCATTTGACCGCGGTCGTGGTCACCTGGCCTGTCGGCATGTGGCCGACGGCCACATACGTATCCGTGATGGTATGATAGGCCAGAACGGTTGTGCAGAAGCCCTGCGTGGCGACATCCGCAGGAACCCCCTCGGCAGTCTCCGCCGCACCAAACAGCAGAATATGGCTTTGCCCGGCATCAATTCCTGTTATCGCCGAAGTCGCCAACGGCAGATCGGCCCGTTTTCGCCATGGATTTGCCGCAGGACCCTGCCCGTTGTACTGACCGGCAGTCGCATCGTAAGCCGACGCATCATATTTTGAAGGACTGAATTCATAAACATCATTAAAGACGACCCGGCTGGTGGAATCCTCCGTGGTTTGCATCCTGCCGCCGATGACATAGATGCACATCTCCATGCCGTTATGCTGGGCAACCGTCACATTAAACGCCCGCGCCGGCCCAAGCCAGGCCGGAAGCCGCTCCCAGCCAAACGCCTGCCCTTGTCCCATCCTGGATAAATCCAGCCGCCAGAAATTGTGCATGACGGAGATCGGGCTTGTGTCCTGCTGGCCGCCTGCCAGATAGATCATATCACCAATACAGGCCGCACTCGTATGCGAACACGGCAGCGGCAGCGAAGGCAAATCCTTTCGGACGATTTTCTTTTCCCGGCTATCCCATTGCAGCAGAAAGACCGTATCGTAAGAGCAGTCGGCATCATTTCCGCCGATACAGACCAGACCGTGTCGCGTGGACACGGACCCGCCATAGGCGACCGGCCTGTCGAGTTTGAAACCACTCTGCCACTGCGAATCTCCCTTGTCCATTACCCAGATATCGCTGTGCCAGGTTTTTTGAGTCTGTTCGAACGGCTTGGGAAAATTGGCCCCGCCTGCGACAATCAGAACGTCATTATGCACCCCGACAAAAGGTCCGGCCACACCGAGCGATTCGTTCTGGGTTGAACAGGCCGTCAGCGGCGAAAGCTGCGACCATGTAAACCAGTTGGGATTTTCAGATTCGGCATAGCCGCACTGTATCCAGACCAGAATCGCAAAACAGCCTGCTATCAGGGTTTTTCTCACGTAAGACTCCTTGTGGATTGCTATGGATTCGGGGGTTGAACCGTTCCCGTCATCAGCCAGTCGAGGTTGAATGTTGCCAGCACAATTTTACGATAGGGATTTTTATCGCCGGTTTCATACAAACAGGCGATGCGATTATCCGGCAGTTGTCCCAGGCAGGAATAGGCGGCCGGGCCGTCGGTTAACGATCTCGCATAGGGCCACGTTTTACAGTCATTCAGGCTGGCCTGAACCGTCATATTAACGCGTTTGCTGGAATGGTGCGGATTGGAAAAAACAATCACGCTTTGTGTGCTTCCCGCACCGGCCGGCAGCCGTAAAATACTGGCCTGACAGACCAGCTCGATTAGATTGCTTTGGGAGCTGACCTCGGGCCAGGTCTGTCCGCCATCGGAACTGATGGCCACGGCACGGCTTCCTTTATGCTGATAATTCCGCATATTCATTAACACCCTGCCATCGCTCAATTCAACGGCCTGGCTTTCATTGCATCCCGGATAAATCGGCTCGCTGAGCTTCCAGGTCGTGCCGGCATCATCGCTATAAATAACATGCGAGCCTGAGACCATCGATGACCCGCGAGGTACCGAGTGATTGCTGGGAATCAGCAGCCTGCCTTTGTGCGGACCGGACTGAAGCTGTATGCCGATGCCCGGCCCGGTAGCATACCAGCGCCAGTTTTTCGGTTTAACATCGGCGGTCATGTCCTGCGGCTTCGACCAGGTCAGGCCGTCATCCGGCGATTTTAGAATAAAGACCCGACGCGTATCCCTGCTTTGTCCTGTATCGATCATGTGTTCGACATCAGCGCCGAGATTCCACGTGGCAAACAGCCACAGCATTCCGGTTTTCCGGTCCTGCACCACGCAGGGATTGCCGCAGGTGTTGTCCGCATCGTCCCAAATC
>JBDKVE010000089.1:0-7643 GCA_039679345.1 Anaerohalosphaeraceae bacterium | reverse complement strand
CAGCATGGAGTACAAAATATTCTCGAAACGGTCCAATCTCCCGAACAAATCCAGCCATCAGTGAAGCCGGAATAATCCAGGACATCAAACAAAGACCGGCAAACCATCCCCATAAGCTTCTGGAATGACTGCGGGAGACAACCCCCACAGTGTCATCACCTCTATACCGTCCTATTGCCGCCCGTGATAAAATCCACCCGGCCGCCAGTGCCGCTATCAGCATCGGCCAGCCCGCCCGGGCCACTGCCGCAGACGATCCCGTTAATTCATACACAACCGCCAATTCTGTGCCGATGGTTCGTACCGCCGATAAATGAAAGGTCGTAAACTCCGCCATGGCCATCATCATACAAACCACAAATGCCGGGACAATACTGCTCAGCATGAGCGGTAATACAATAATCCAAAAACGCCTGCTCCCGCCTGCTTCCAATCTTGCCCGTTCAAAGACTTCTGTTCCCAGCCCCCGAAAACCATGCCCCATCAGCATCGCTGCAATCGGCCAGTACCACAAACACAGGACGATCCATGCACTCCATCCCCCCATCTGCCCTGCAAGTCCCGGAACTTGACCAATACACTGTCCAAGACCTGTCGTCGGGTCCAGCATCAGGTTCCAGGCGTAATACAGCATATATGACGGCAGGACCAGCGGCAGCAGCAAAAAAACAAACACACCCCCTTTCCATCGGGACTCTGCCAGCAGCCTGGCAGGCCCAAATCCCAAAATCACTGAGACTGCCGCAATCCCGGCCGCCTTCAAAAAGCTATTCCACACAACCAGCCAGTCTATACTTTGTCCGAATTCATGTACATCCTGCCAGAAACCGCGACCCAGAACCCAGACCATGGGAAGCCCGATGGCCGCCGCCCACAGCGCCATACCGGTTATCCAAACAAACCCGGTCATTATCGTCCTGGTTTTCAATCAATCATCCTTCCCGCACAACTTATATTGATCTTGGCTGAAATTGTCCGCCCGAGGCGCGGCTATGTACCATTTCTATGTATTCTGTGGCCATCCTCGCGGCAAAATGATACTTGTCAAGTATATATCGGGACGGCGAATATGCTTCCGCCATCAATCCTTAAAAATCTCTCCGGCAATCCGGATTGCTTCCGGCAGCGCATCAGCGACTTTCTGATAATTCACCTCCAGCGGCCAGATAATCGCGTATGCGTCAAATTCCGCATGTAATTCCATGTGAACCGGATAATTATGTGAATCACTCTGCGCCTGCAGCCGTTCCTGTTGTTCGCTTAACAAAAACTCCATCAGCTTGGCTGCCGCAATCGGATTCGGACAGCCCTTGACAATCCCGGCCGTGTTGGGAATCACAAGGCTTCCATCACCCGCCTGATCCAGCGGGTTCATTGCTATCGGCCAGCCGTTCCGCTGCCCGGCATAGACATCATCCGTATCGGTAAAACACACATCCGCCTGACCTGTCGCAACCATCCGTACCGCGGAACTGTTGCCATCAGCCAATCGAATATCATTGGCCTTTAAACCAGCCAGAATTGCTTTGGCTTTATCCTGTCCATAATGCACAAACCAACTGGCCACATCTCCCCCGGTGGTTCCAAACTGCGGTCGAGCCATCACAACACGCCCGCGCCATTCGGGCTTCAGAATATCTTCCAACGTTCGCGGCGCCTTCTCAGGGGATACTTTCGTCGTATTGTATGCAATCACCCGGCCGCGCAGCGAAAAACCATACCACAATCTCTTCTCGTCCCGAAACAACCGCGGCCAATCCTGAGTCGTAGTATTCTGATAGGGTTGCAGCAATCCTTCCCGTGCCAGATGAATCGTATGAAAAATCTCTCCGGACCAGAACACATCCGCTCCCGGATTGGCGGCCTCGGAACGAAGCCGCTGGACCAGCCCGACCGTTTTGCTGGCCTCGGTATCATACCGCGCCAGGACTTTGACCCCCGTCTGCTTTTCAAATTCCGCCAGAATCGGCTCGGAAACCTGCTGATCCACCGAAACATAGACAACAACACTTTCCTGCGTCGGCGTTTTTTTGGCACACCCGACAAGCCCCGCCGCCGCACAAAGCACTCCAATCCATACGCTATTATACAGTCTTTTCATGTTGTTCTATCAATCCCTTCTTTTCCAAAATTATACCGCATCTTTGCGTCAATCGAAATCTTTTTATTATTATCCAACATCGTCTTGTTTAGAACATATAACGACAGCGGATTCCGAATACAGTCGCAGGAGATTCATTCGTCGTGCCGCCCGGATCCATCACAAGCTGAATGCTTGGAGTAATATATAGATTCTTATTCACCGCGATCCGATAATACGTTTCCATCAGATCAATATGGCGGTCATCTCCCGAGGACAATCCTTCCGGCGAACGTAAACCGTACGCATATCCCACGCCCAGAACATCGTCCGGGCGGCCGTCGGCAAGCCCTTTGACCTGGCCGCCAAAGCTGATAAAATCCTCGACTTCATTGACCTTCTCATCGGCCCATCCATAGCGACAAAACAAGGTCGTCCTGGCGTTGATATCCTGATCAAAGCTGATTGCATAGCCATGATCGTCCTGCATGGACTTGCCGCTGCCATCCAGATAGGATTTATCCTGAGGATCATACCACATAATAAAACGATACGTACCCGGCAAATCAAAAAATCGAGGCTGCAGGCCGTATTCCAGTGTGCTGACATAATCCGGGTCATCATGAAACGCCGTCTGAAAACCCGTCTCACGTTTATTGCCATGCGCATCCATAATGCCGGCCTGAACATACCACCACTCATCCGGCTGAAATTTGCCCCGCACACCAAGCCCTTTACTGGGAAAGGGAATCGCGATGTCGGTATAAAGCGGCGTGGCCAGAAACTGGCTTTTTTCACAATTGGCTGCGGCATTGGCATCGAAGAAATCGATTAACTCGAACTTGCCGATATCCAGCGTAAACAGCCTGTCGAAAAAAGTCGATTCCACAAATAATTTATCAATATAAAAATCCTGATCGCCTTTGGCCGCCTCGTTAATTTCAAAATAACTGCCGACTTTATCATTCAGGCCGTTGCCGAACGCCATCTGGCTTGAAAAATTCACTAAGGCGTAATCTCCCTGCTGAGTTTCCAATTCCTCCGCCCAGAGCAGATAATACAAATCAAAATCATAAAGCCCCGTAATGCGGTCGGCATTTTTGGTGTTGACCCCGCCGGCGGCTCCCTGCCAGACATGCGTCAGGCTGAACTTGGGCTTGAATTCCCCCGGTGCCATCGTTCCCAAATCCGGCACCTCACATAAATTCCTCTGAGCCAATCCATATTGAATGAATACAACAGACAACAATAATGCCGCTCCTTTTTTAACTCCAGCCATACACATCCTTCATTTTCAAAATTCCATACACTTCATTGCTGTTTCAGCACGATGTTCTTATTTAAATAAAGAGAGGCTCAGCACCCAAACCTCCTAGAAAAAATCTTCCGATCATCGAAAAAGTAATGTAGAACTTACTTTCCTTCTTCTTCCAGATTTCCAAAATAACTCTTTACCGCCTTCTCATATTTTTTGGGTATCTGGTTTTCATCGATGGCCTGTGCCGCCGAATCGCGTCCTGCCTGAATCACATCCTTAAGCTCCCGGGTCGCTTCTCCTTTTTCCTGGTTATCCTTAAAATACCAGCTTGCAATCACCGGCCCTTCTTCCACGGTTTTACCCTTGACTTTGGTTGAACTGGAAGTGGTATCCCCCTGCTCATCTTTATCCCGCTCGCCAAATCCGCGACCCGGCCCGCCGGTACCGCTGCCGGATTGCTGGGCCGTTCCCGGCTTATAAGGCCCCATCCCCCCCACACCCTGGCTCATCCCCTCACCCAGTGCCGCCATTGCCTGCTCAATCTGGTCCATGGCTGCCTGACTCAGCTTGGCCTGTTGGGCAAATTCATCCAGCGACTGCAATTCACTCAACATCGCTTCCATCGATGCAGCACTGCCATCCATCCCCGCCGAACCGGCCGCCTGCGCCAGATTGGAACAGGATTTTCCCGCCGCCTGACAGGCTTTCATTTTGTCCATCAACTGCTCCAGTGTCTCCGGCTTAATCCCCTGCTGCTCCAGCATTTTTTTGACCTGTTCAGGATCCATCTTGGCCAGCTTCTTATCCAGCCCCTGCTTTTGCAATTCCTGTTCCAGTTCCTTTTGCTGGCCGGCAGATTGCTCCAGTTGTTTGGCAATCTTCTGAAATTGCTCCTTCATCGCCTGCTTCTGCAATTCGGGCAATTGTCCCTGTTCTATTTGTTTTTGCATATCCTGCAACTGAGCGGCCGCCTGTTTGAAATCACTTTGCGAGAGGGCCTTTGAAAAATCCTTGAGTGGATTGTCGCTGGTCTCGGTTTTTAACTGACTCAGCATCTTTTCAAGACTGGCCAGCGATTCGGCGGTCTGATCTTTTTGCATCTGCTTGATGCGATCCGACAAATCCCCCAGTTTTTTGATGGCATCCCGTTTGGCCTCCTCCGGCATCGCCCCCGCCGCCGGCAGTTCAAACTTGGCCAGTTCCGAGGATAATTCCGAATTGCCCAACTGCTTGACCACTGTATTGACCTGCCCCACCGTTTGCTCAATCTGCTTTTGAGTGGTCTGGAGCTGCTTGACAAGCTCCTGCTCCTCTTCTTTTTTCTTCAAAATCCCCAGCAAATCGTATTGCGGCAGAAATTCCAGCAAAAGACCAAAAAAAATCCACACCCCAATCGCATAAAACCAGCCCTTACCAACTACCAATGGGAAATGTCCACGGATGTCAACATGGGTAATCTTCTCTCTCGCCTCGGCACATGCTGCCTGGGCAAACTCATCTCCCGAACCGGCCAGGGCCAACGCCGTACTGACCCGCTCCTTGAGATTCAGTCGCTCATCGACAAGGATGGCCGTCTCCATACGCCGGGGGAATCGACATATCCATATAATAAATGTCCCCAATACGCCGCATAAAGCAGAAAACCAAACTATGGGAGCTAACAGGACAGGATAAGCCAGTAATTTCTCAACCAGAATCCCCGCAATAAACCCGCACGCACCAATGAATAAACACCAGCCCAATAGATAAATGAACAGACTCAATGCCCGTCTTATCCGGACCCGTCTAAGTGTCTTTTCCAGCTCCCTCGGCACAATCATTCCCTTCCTAAAATGACACTCCTATTACATGCTGGTACTTATAAGTATCTATATCCATAGACACCGTAAAGTTCTTCGAGTTTCGTTTTTTTTACATAATGCTTACTGACTTCGTCTATTTTATAGACTTAAAACCACATTGTCAATCCTGTTCGTCTCCTAACTAAGACTTTCAAGGCTTGGCAATAATCACAAATCCGCCCCGAGGCTCCATCTCAATGGTCATTTTTTGCAGGGCAGACTTTCCCAGGGAAGTCTGGCTGAAAGTCCTTTCAGCACCGTCGGTTATCAGAGTTCCCCTGGCATTGTCCGGGATAAATGACAAATCAAGAGAGACGCTCTTTGCGGCATTGGTACCGTTAATCCCCGCAACATACCATGTATCACCACTCTTGCGAGCCATCACAACGTACTGCCCCGGGTATCCATCCACAAAGCGAATCGTATCCCATGCGGCCGGTACAGTTTGAAGAAATTCAACCACATACTCAGGCATCAGCTTGAATTCCTCCGGCACCAATCCAAAATGCTGAATTCCGGATTCAAAAACAACCGATAACGCCAATTCAAATGCCAGCGTGGTCTTCAGGCGTACCCCTCGGATTCTGGGATTAAAGACCATCGGAGTAAAATCCATCGACCCTATCGCATTTCGGGTAAACGGCAAGACCGTACAATGCTGTGCCTGAAGGTCGGTATTACGCTGATCAAAGGTGCAATATTCCATCCCTTTGACCGCTTCCATGGAAACCAGGTTGGGATAAGTCCTTTGCCAGCCTCGAGGTATCGTCGCCCCGTGACAGTTGACCATAATCCCGAAATCGGCGGCATCCTTGAAAAGATCAATATAAAGCTGCATGGTTGCCTGCTTATCGCCACCGAAGAAATCCACTTTAACTCCTTTTACGCCCATCTTTTGCAGACGGGCAAATTCTTCGCGGCGAATCGGTTTTTCGTGCATCTTGTGTTTGGGTGACATCGGGGCATCATTCCATTGGCCATTGGAGTTATACCACAGGATAACCTCCACATTTTTCGCTTTGGCCTTTTGGATAAACTCGGTCATCTTCTCATAACCGATGTTGTTATCCCAGTTTGCATCGATGAGAATATACTCCCATTTCATTTGGGCGGCAAAATCGAGGAACTGTTCGGCCACCGGGAGCGTGGAACTTTCATCGCTGTAACGAAGCCAATGCCAGGCGGCCTTACCGGGCTTGACAAAATTGGCTTCGTTTAGTTTTGACGGCGATGCAATATCGGTCATCAGAGTGGACTCAACAACCGGGCCGAGCGTTTGCCCCATAATCAATACTCGCCATGGGGAGACGAACGGCAGTTGGATTTCAGGACTGACAGGATCCTGTTCTCCGCGATGCTCTTTGAGATGCGGAAAGGCGATATGATATATCCCGCCCGCAGAATCATGAGCCAGCCGTGTGGCGCAATATTGTCCATCGACATCGGTATCACACAGAAGAACCCAGACATTGTCCGGTGTTTTAAACAAAGCGGGGAAAGACCATCCTTCTCCTATGGGTGAAGGTTTGCCGACCGGCTGCTCAATCACATAATGTTCTTCATAAGATGGCTGGGTGCGGGACCAGCCGGATTGGCCGGGCTGCATGGGGTGCAGCCAGGACACGGTTTCCGGGGCGAAGGCAAATCCTGTATATTCCCGCGTCACACTACAGGTTTTATCGGATTTATCTGGAAATGCGTAACGGAAAGCCACGCCGTCGTTGGATACCTGAAAGATAATCTGCATGGTACCGCCCTGCGGATTTTTCAGGGTAAAGACTTTGCGATTGGCCTGATAGAGGCAGTGCTTCTGCTTGCCCAAAAGCATATCATACGGGTCCCTGACGGCTTCTGTTTTTGAGACACTCTCAAGGGTCAGCTTTTCGGCAAACGACTGGTCATTTCGAACCAGCCCAAGCGGCGAAGGCTTTATCACCTCTTTGTTGTCCATCCGAACCGCATAAACCGGTTTTCCGTCGTCAGTCAGATTAAAAGCAACCTGAATCTTTCCGTTCGGGCTGGAAACCGTATCCGACATGGCCGCACATCCTGTACAAGACAGACATAAAAGACCACTTACCAATGAAACATAAACGATTTTCAATATATTCTGCTTGTTTGCCATGTGTTACTCTCCCATTGCACATTCAAGAAGATTATTACACAATATTGTTTCGTATTTTACCGTCCATCGCTCCATCTTCTGAATCGATGATGTTAACCATCTTTTGGAGCTGATCCACCGACAACACATTCCTGGCCGCCAGCAGACGAATGATTGCCGCCAGGTAGAGCTTGAGTTGATCGCTTTCGCGCCGGAGTTTCAACAGTTCTTCATCCTGCGATTGCGTGTCGGTATGCATTTCCATCAGCGAGGCCTTCAAGACGTGGATATCTTCCTCGCAGTCATTGATATCCAGACGGTTGCCGATATCCCCTAAAAATAATGTACGTGCCCAGCCCA
>JBDKVE010000088.1:0-12466 GCA_039679345.1 Anaerohalosphaeraceae bacterium | reverse complement strand
TGAAACTGGCCTTTGAATTGGGTGAGAAAAAAGACATGGAGGGGCTTATCCGGATATTGCAAACGGGCACCTATCCGGCGCAACTGGTTGCCGCTAATTATCTGGGTCGCTTTGGCGATAAGACCGCCATTGATGCCCTCGATCAGGCCGCCCAGAAATGGTATGCCCATGAATCCAATGAAACCAATCCCTTTATTGAATCGATCAAAGCGATAGAAAACCGTGCCAAGGTACGCCAGCGTCTGGAAGAAGAACTTGAAAAGCTCAAGGCCCAGCAGAAGGCTGCTGCGGACAAACTGGCAGACCAACAGCAGGATGTTCCTGTCAAATCGGAACCAGTCCCCACAGAACCGAATAAACCTCAAATAACTCCGGATCAATCTGAAACGGCCCAGGAAAGAACCGAGACCCCAACCCCGGTGTTTCAGCAGCCCGAACCCGTCCTGCCCGAGGAACTCCCCCCGGTACAGGATATCCCGGCGGTCGAGCCGAACTTCGTTATTCCGCAAGAGGCCGGTTTGTCTGATCCCAATGTCAGTCTGCCAATACCCGATCCCAATCTGATTAGCGATGAATTGGTTCAGTAAATCCATACAATTTTTGGTGGCACAAAGTATTGTCGTATTGTCTACGATGACTGGATGTGCTGCAAACAACGATTCCAGTCATCTCAAAGGAATCACTGCTCCGGAGAGTCCCGCGGTTCAATCGCCCGCTTGTACGATGGACTGGATTGGTCCCAGTGCCGACGGTTCTCATTTTGTCCAAATGCAATCCGGCCGACGATTTGTTGTCTGGGGCGTCAATTATGACCATGATTACGAAGGACGGCTTCTGGAGGATTACTGGCAGCAATGGGATGTAGTTGAGGAGGATTTCCGTGAGATCAAATCCCTTGGCGCCAACGTCGTTCGGATTCATTTGCAACTGGGCCAATTTATGCGTTCACCGGAGGAACCGAATACTCTTTCGCTCGAATACCTTCAACGACTCGTCCGGCTGACCGAGGATACCGGCCTTTATCTCGATGTCACCGGGCTGGCCTGCTATCATAAAGCTCGGACGCCGGCATGGTATGACACTCTGAATGAGTCTCAGCGATGGGAAGTACAAGCCCGTTTCTGGAAGGCAGTGGCCCGCGTTTGTGCGGCCAGTCCAGCGATATTCTGCTACGACCTGATGAATGAGCCGGTCTTGCCCGGTGCGGACAAAGCAGAAACCGAATGGCTGCTGGGCGAATTTGGCGGCAGTTATTTCGTCCAGCGGATTTCCCTGGACCTGGCGGGGCGTTCACGGGAGGAGGTCGCGAAGACCTGGGTTGACAAACTGGCTGCGGCGATACGCACCCAGGATACACGGCACATGATTTCCGTGGGAGACATTCCCTGGGCGATGGTTTTTCCCAAAGCCAAGCCCCTTTTCTATGCCGCACAAGTCGGCCAAAATCTGGATTTTGTAAGTGTGCATGTGTATCCGGAAAAAGGCCAGATCGACAAGGCCATTGAGGCACTAAAGGTTTACAATGTCGGCAAGCCGCTGGTTGTTGAAGAGATGTTCCCGCTGAAATGCGGCATCGAAGAAATGGATGCGTTTATCAATGCCTCGCGGGACTTTACCGACGGCTGGATCAGTTTTTACTGGGGCAAAACGATTGAGCAGTATCAGAAGGAAAACGATATCACGGCGGCAATCCTCAGCCAGTGGTTGACGTATTTTAATCGCAAATCCTCTGAAATAGCCGCAACAATGCCATAACCGTATCCGTTGGGTATTGCTTGACAAAACCCAGCGGGGCGATAAGCTGGTTGAAAAGCGAAATGGTTGTTTTTCCCGTATCTTTTGCCGATACACACAATATGGATTATTATACCCAACGGGTATGATTATTCCGCGAGCAAAAGAAGCAAGTGGTTGATCCTGCTGTACTTAGCCGCGTCTAAACAGGAAATTTCAAGTACGATCAGTATAAAATGGATTGTTTAAGAACAGATTCAAGGAAAGAACTTATGATAAGTCGTATTTTCCCCTTCAAGTCTATTTTTCTCGGACTTTGTTTGTTATACAACAGCGGATGGGCACAAGAGCCGGTCTTTAAAGAAAAAATCACTCCGCCGCCGGGCTTTGAATGGGTGGATGGGCAGGCCAACCCCGAACCCAATGTGCCGGTGTTTGTCAAAAACGCCAATCCATCGGATAGCGACAAACCGACTCAGACTCTATCTGCTGAAGAAGGCCCGGATCCAAGAAAATTTTCCCCGCCGCGGCATTACATCTGTATGCGGACTGATACTCCACTGGTAATCGATGGGCGTCTCGATGAGCCGGCCTGGGGCAAAGCCCTGTGGTCAGAACCCTTTGCCGACATTCGAGGGTATTTGTCAATCCGTGTTCCTCTGTTTACGACCCGTATGAAGATGCTCTGGGATGATAAATACCTCTATATTGCCGCACAGTTGGATGAACCTCACGTCTGGGCGACCCTGAAAGAGCGAAATAGTGTGATTTTCCACGACAATGATTTTGAGGTATTCATTGACCCCGATGCCGACAGCCATAACTATTTTGAATTCGAAATGAATGCTCTCAATACGGTCTGGAATCTGTTTCTGGATAAACCTTATAAAAATGGCGGCACGCCGAGAATCCGGGAGATGGCCGGCCAGAAGACTGCCGTGTATGTACAGGGCACCCTGAACAATCCCACCGATAAAGACAATTGCTGGCAGGTTGAACTGGCATTTCCGTTTACCGACCTGAAAACCTATGCAGGCAAGGCCTGCCCCCCCCATGATGGCGATCAGTGGCGGATGAATTTCTCACGCGTCGAATGGGGGGTGGAAGTGGTAGAAGGTCAATACCGCAGAATCCCGCCGCATGGCAATCCGGATGCAATGGGCAAGGAAAATAACTGGATCTGGTCTCCACAGGGGGTGGTGAATATGCACCGTCCCGAGACATGGGGCTATATCCAGTTTTCCAGACTGCCTGCGGGCGAGGCGGTGGAATTTGTTCCGGATCCGACTGAGTGGGCACGTTATGAACTGAATCGGGTCTTGTATGCCCAGAAGTGGTACTATCTGAATTTCGGCGGGTATGCCTGTTCGCTCGAATTGCTGGGATTGGATTCAACCCCGCCGATGTTTGCCGACAAGCCCATACAAATCGAAGTCGGTCCGGATTCATTTAAGGCCAATGTACTGTTGCGCATGCCGGATATGTCGAAGCAGACTCTGACAATCGATCAGGATGCAAAGATTACCGTATCTAAAAGTTCCATCCGCGAAAGCCGTTGACGAGCTGGAAGTGCTGCTGGTAAACAGTGTGCAGTTAACCGGACGTATTGGAAATAATCCTGGTATTCTTTGCATGGAGCCCTCCATGTATTCTGGACAAACGATACTGGCGAGGTGTCAATCCAGTCTTTTTTTTGAATAATCGGTGAAAGTAATATACATTCGAATATCCCACACGAGCGGCAATCTCATTGCATCGAAGAGGAGTGGATCGCAGAAGGCTTTGAGCGGCTTCCAGTCTCAGATTCTGTTGATGCGCAAGAGGAGAGACACGAAAAGCGTCGATGAACATACGGAATAAGTGACGGGCAGACATGTGGACCATCGAGGTGAGTTCGTCAATTTGAATAGGTTCTGAAAAATGGTCTTCAATGTATTGTCGAACCTGAACGATCCGCTCATCCAGGTGGGTGTGAGAGGAGTCGGTCTTTTGGGGACAACAATGAGAAGCAACGATCTCAAATATTCTGGCCAGGCTGCGGTTGGCATGGTAAGAGGACAAAGGAGACCTACTTTCAAGATAATCAGTGATTTGAATCATCAGAATATGCAGTTCATCTGCCACTTCCTTGGATAATTGTATCTCGGTCATAAGTTGAATCGCTGCGCCAATGTGATGCGACAGGACTCGTTCAAAAGGCAGAGTCAGCGAGACCCCCTGAGCCGATTCGAAAGAAAAAGTGATCTCTGAATAGATGCTTTTGCCCCATTCGGTAACAAAATCATGGGATTCACCGGGAGAGATAATCACAAATGTACCCGGCCGGGCATTCTGTTTGAGTCCGCGCAGGGAGTAATAACCCGTAGAATGAGCATATAAAACCATGTGATAAACGTCATGGGTATGTTCGCAGAACGTTTCAATTTTCCCGGTGGGGCGGTCCTGATCCACGGTGGTATGATGAAATACAGGATAGTATGTCTCGTGATTGTCTTGTACAACGAGAACCTGTGGACAAATCGTGTCGCTTTGCGTTCGTACGTATCGGTACATTTGGCACTATTGTATAATAAATTTTCAATATTGTGCATTTCTGCGAAATATATAGGCATTATACTATATGTATCTGGTTTATGCAATGAACAATATCTGTCCGGCCGCGCTTTCATGCAGAAAGTGTCTGCGGTGATGGATTGTAAGTGATTTTAGAATAATGAATTATATTTATTGCAGAGGATTTCTGGGGTTGTCCGAGTGATTTTGTCGGGTGAGGGGGAAGGGTTGGGTACTTTTGAAGGTAATGCAATGTGAGTTGGGGCAATCGCAACGCGCTATGATCTGTACGGAAGCGGTTTTTGGCAATGACCGCAGCAAGGAAGCGGCTGCGGACGTTCAATAGAATGGTTAAATTCATATTGACAGGAGTAAGGGATGAGGATGCATGGGATAAAACCGTATTGTGAGCCGCCATGAGAATGATACAGGATTCATCTTTTGGAGTAGGTCAAGGGTAGATTGTTAGTGATTCAGCACAGAATCAGAAGATCAAAAATAGGAGAAAGAACATGAAAATGAACACTGTTTTTTTTACTTTGGCTCTTCTAGTGATCTGCGTATCGTTTGCTTCTGCCGAGGTGTTGAAACTGGATATGGGTTTGTCCACTGCCGCAGGAGAGTTGGAATCGGGCTATACCGCCTTTACGACCGGCACCAACGGCAGCGTGATTAATGGCGTAAAGGTCACATTTTCAGGAACTATCGCTGGACGGCGCCGCACGAATCCAACCGGTATCCCCCTGGAACAAATCATGCGGGATTTCATCTTCGGCAATAACAGCGATGTGACTATCACCCTGGAGGGGCTGGAACCCAGCAAACTCTATGATGTGATAATGTATTCGTTTGATACCGACAGCAACGGAAATCGGCAGGCCGTATGGACCGGCAATAGCCAGCCGCTGTTTACCACCCTGTTCAAGGGGGAAGATGTGCCTGTTTCAGGTGAAGATTACAAATTCAGCGGTACTGCACGCAGCGATGCAAGCGGAACGCTCGTACTTAAAGGTGTCAAGGGCCCCCAGCAAGCCTCCGGCCAGACTCATTATTGCTATATCAACGCTCTCATCGTGGACAAGGGAGATCAGTGCACCAATAATGCACCTGCCGTCCAGCTTGCTTCGTATTCCACCGTCAATTTGGATGTTACATCTTCCATTCAGTTGGATTTGACCGCAACCGATGACGGCAAGCCATACACCGAAGGATGCACACAGGAAAATCCGGATGTGGGCACACCCTATGGGCTCAGTTTTGAATGGTCTCAGGTTTCGGGTCCCGTTGCCGCTCAGATTGACGATACGGCGGTCATGGATCCTGTGATTACCTTTGCACAGCACGGGACTTATACATTCCAGGTTCGTGTATCCGATGGTCCGCTGGGCCCCGGCGTCCAGGATGGCAAGGAAACGCTTGTAACGACTGTGGTACGCGTCAAGAATCCGGCAACGGATGACTTCCTGCTGGCCCACTGGGATATGGAAGATAACGGCGGCACGACCGTGCTGGATAAGGCCAAAGGGTATAACGGGGTATTTGCCGACTCCCCGGCCCGTGACCCGAACTGGGTTTCCGGATGGATTGAAGGCGCCAGCCCCAATGCCGCGCTGTTATTCCATGGGATTGAGGTCGTGGACACCGTATCTGTGGGCAATCCCGTTCAGGTGGATATCGACCCCAATGTCCTGGAACTCAGTGATCCCAATTTTGCCGACCTTCAGTATGAAATTACGGCTGCCGCTTGGATCAAGGTGAATACATTTGATGCAGCTTTGCCCTGGGATGCCATCCTGACCAAGGGAGATCATTCCTGGAGGCTATCGCGAGTTAATCAGAATGATACCATCGGCTTTTTCTGCAATCGCCCGGGACTGGCGACCGCCAGGGCAGAAGGTACGATCAGCGTGAATGACGGGCAATGGCACCATATTGCAGGAACTTATGATGGACACACCATTAAGCTCTATGTCGATGGCATTCTGAATGTCACTGGCGATGGAACCGGCCCGATTGCCCTCGATACAGCTCCGGTCATGATTGGCGGAAATGCCGACGTAGCCAACAACTTCCGCACCTGGAATGGTATGATTGACGATGCCCGCATTTACACGTATGCGATGGACGATACGGAAGTATCGGCCTTAGCCCATCTGGGCGTCAACCTTGTGCCCTATGTCAATGCCGGCCCGGACCAGACCTTCCCGCTTCAGGAACATGAGCTTGTGCTCAATGCTACGCTGGTTGATGATGGAAAACCTGCGGCGGCGGATGTGAGCTGGTCGGTTATTCAGACCATTCCCGCCGAGGCACAGGTGACCTTTATCAGTGAATCCACGCGGCTGGACCCGACGATTGCATTCAATATGGCGGGAACGTATACGCTGCAGGTCACGGCCGACGATGGCCTGGCGGAAGATTCCGACACCATCACGATCACAGTTACGAGTCCGACCTGCGCGGATGTGATCGAAGACGGCCTGACCATGCCGGTTGACGTCAGCGGGCCGGAAGGTGGGCCTGACTGCAAGGTTGATCTCTATGATCTGGCCGAATTTGCCCGCTACTGGACCAAGTGTAACGACCCGTCGATGCCGGGCTGTGATTTCCCGTATTAATTACATGATTTAGCGGCAAATATAGTCCGGACGCAATAGCCGTATCGGCAGCGTCCGGGCTTTCTATCTTGAGGAACTGAAACTGCAGATTTCCGGGGTGACAAGTGAAAAACGCGGCATATAGACGACACCTTGTTTATGGTTTCCTGCCTCTGTTTATTGCAGGTTTTGCTGCACTGCTAAGTCCCCAGTCTCTTTTTGCCCAAGAGACGGTGTTCAGCCTGGACATCAACGACAGCCTTGAAAATTCAGCCGCCCAGACGGAAGATGGCTTTACAGCCTTTTCGCTAGCCGGCAATCCGGCAACGATCAATGGAGTCACCATTCTGTTTGAAGGCACGCTGGACGACCGACGCCGGACTGATCCAACTGGTATCGACTGCGAACAGGTCTTGCGTGATTTTATCTTCGGAAGCAGTTCCGATGTTCAAATTTATCTTTCCGGCCTCCAGGCGAATACGACCTATACAGTCATCATGTATGCATACGACACAAGCAGCAATGATACCCGTCATGCCGTGTGGACCGCCAATGATCAGACGTTGTTTGAAACGCTTTTTGACGGAAATATCGCGCCGTCTTCGGCACAGGACTGCAACTATTCCGGTCAGGCAATCAGTGATGCACAGGGCCGGATAGTCCTTAAAGGCGTCAAAGGTTCCAGTCAATCGCCAGGCCAAACGCATTATTGCTTCATTAATGCTCTTATTCTTGAAATTCAAAATTCCTGCTATAACGCAGCCCCCCAGATACAGGCTCCCGATACCATCATGGCCCAAATCAACAAGTCCATGTTCATTGATATTACCGTCACCGACGACGGCAAGCCTTATGAGGAAGGATGTGATCCGGCAAATCCGTCTGTGGGCGACCCATACGGACTGGTCTATCAATGGATTCAGACCAGCGGCCCGGCCCCCATTACCTTTTCTCCAATCTCGGCCAATGTTGAAGATATCACCGCTGTATTTACTTTGCCGGGAACATATGAACTGAAAGTGCAGGTTTCAGACGGTCCCTGGGTCGGCGGCCCGGCGGATGCAAAGATTTCCGAGCATACCATAATTATTCATGTCCCTGAGCCGCTGTACGGCGATATTAACGGCGATGGGAGGGTGGGCCTTGAAGACCTGCAGATATTTGCAGACCAATGGCTCAGTACCCCTGATTGTCTCCAGCAGGAATTCTGTGCCGACCTGGATGTCAGCGGCCATGTTGGGGAAAATGATTTTGCAATGCTGTCGGGGAACTGGCTGATTGACGATGTCAGAGTAGTAATCAATGAATTTGTCGCCTCCAATTATCAGTCTTTTCTTGACGGAGACGGCAACCGTTCCGACTGGATTGAACTATTCAATCCCGATACGGAACCGGTCTCGCTGGCCGGGTGGTATCTGACCGACGATCCCGACAATCTCAGGATGTGGCCTTTCCCGCCGCAAACAATTCTCAATGCCGGGCAATACAGGATAGTTTTTGCGTCCGACCAGCCCACCGACAACTACACTGATGCAAAGGGATATCTGCATACCAATTTTGCCCTCGAACGGGACGGGGACTATCTGGCTCTTGTATCTCCCGGCGGCCGGATCGTTCATGAATATCGGCCTAAATATCCTATTCAGGAAACCGATATTTCTTACGGTATGTGGCACAGTACCTCCCGATATTTTGCCTTGCCGACTCCCGAAGCCGCCAACCAGCAGGAGTTTGCGGGATTTGCAGACAAAACCTCACACAATTATAAAAGGGGATTTTACGCACAGCCGTTTGACCTGCAGATTCTCTGCGATATGCCCGATGCCGTGATTCATTATACGCTGGATGGTTCCGAGCCCGATGAACAGAATGGATTGCTGTATGATCCAAATACTCCTGTTCCCATCTCGACAACCACCACGGCGAGATCCGTCGCCTTTAAACCCGGGTATCGGCCATCCCGAGTCACAACGCACACGTATGTTTTCGTGGAGGATGTCGCCGGCCAGCCATCCAATCCATCCGGCTGGCCCGCTGACTGGGGTTACAGTTCCGATGCCGGTGCGATTGTTCCTGCCGATTACGAAATGGATCCTCGCGTCGTCCAGAACACCTTGCCCGGCTATTCTGTGCAGGAAGCTCTGCTCGATATCCCCTCCGTCTCCATATCCATGAAGCCCGATGAATTCATCAGTGACACCAGCGGCATCTATGCCAATCCGCTGGACCGCTGGGAACGCAAGTGTTCGGTGGAATATATCCTCCCTGATGGCGCCGATGGTTTTCAGGAGGACTGCAAGATTGAAATGCACGGCAATGCCAGCCGTCGTCCCGCCCGGATGCAGAAACATTCCCTGCGTCTGACATTTACCTCGTTATACGGTTCTTCCAAACTGAAATACCCGTTGTTCCCCGAATCGGACGTGGAGGAATTCAATCAGCTTGTGTTGCGTGCCTGTTTCACCGATTCATGGGGACTGGTCTCCTGGGCGCCCACCCGTTATCGCCCCAATGATTCAATGTACATCCGGGATGCATGGATGAAAGAGAGTCTGGCAGACATGGGCCAGCCTTCGAGTACCGGTTCGTTTGTCCATCTCTATGTCAATGGGTTGTATTTCGGCATGTATAATCTTGCCGAACGGCTTGCCCCGGATTTCTTTGCCGACCATCTGGGCGGCAATGACGACGACTGGCAGATCAATGAAGACTTCGCCACGCCTCCGACACGATGGAACACCATGATGTCGATAGATCCCTCGACGGCTGCTGGCTATGCCCAGATGCAAAACTATCTTGATATCGAGAATTTCGCCGATTATATCCTGCTGCATCTTTACGCCGACGCCGAGGACTGGCCGCAGCATAATGGGTATGCCGCAGCCAATCCTCTGAGCGGGGATGGAAAGTTCCGCTTCTTCGTCTGGGACCAGGAAATCGTCCTGGATTACCATGGACGTGCCGCCCAACGAATTAATAGTACCGGCGGGGCCGGAAGCCTGTTTCAGGAAATGCGGACCAGTGACGAATTTCGACTGCTTTTTGCTGATCGGGTGTACAGGCATTGCTTCAATGATGGTGCTCTGAGTCAGTCTGCGTCTCAGGAGCGCTTTCTGGATTTGGCCAACAGGATCGATAAAGCGATTGTCGCCGAAAGTGCCCGCTGGGGGGACACTCGGATGAAAATACCCTATGGCAATGTCATCGAACAGCCCAGTCCTCTCGACAATTACAATCACCAGAATTATCCCGCCGCTCCTCACGGGCCCGACTATTACTTCACTCGTGAGGACTCCTGGCTTGTCGAACGGGACAATGTCATCAATCACTACATCCCCGACATTCACAATCCCGGCAACACTTACGCCCTGATTAATCTCCTCCGTGCCAATGATCTTTATCCGGCAATCGACCCACCCTTGTTTTTGATTAATGGGGTGGCCCGTCATGGAGGCTATATCACTTCGGCAGATACTTTGACCATGAACAATCCCAATGGTGCTGGAACTATCTACTATACCCTTGACGGCAATGACCCTCGCGTACCGGGAACTTCGGTACCGGTTTCAACCATCGTATTAGTCCCCGAATCGAGTCCCAAAAAAATCTGGATTGGATCCACCCCGACATCGGCATGGACTGGCGGCAGCGAACCTTTCGATGATTCCAGTTGGACGCATGGCATTTATGTGGAAGGCAAAACCGGCGGCGTCGGTTATGATACGGACCCCGAATACATTCCCTGGATCAGTTATGACATCAAGAGCCTGATGTTTAATACATCCAATCAATTTGCTTATATCCGAATGCCTTTCACTGCGAATACTACGGTTCTGGCCGATGTCTCTTCCCTGAAATTGCGAATGCGATATGACGATGGCTTTGTCGCCTATCTCAACGGCCAGGAAATTGCCAGAAGTACCGGCATCACTGAAAATCCATGGACGACTGTTTCCCATGAAACCACAGGTTTGGAGGAATTCCCTGTTACGCAGCACCTTGGCAAAATTAAAGACGGTCAGAACGTTCTTGCGCTCTTCGGCATCAATAAGACCACGACAAGCACCGATTTTATTATCTCCGCTGCACTGGTCGCTGAAATTGATGATCCAATCCCCTCCGATGTTATGCCAACCGCCAGGGTGTACACTGCTGCGACTCAATTATCGTATAGTACTCCCATCAAGGCCCGGATTCGAAATGCCGGCACCTGGTCGGCCCTGCATGAGGCAGTATTTGCAGTGGGGCCGGTCCTGGAAAACCTTCGAATTACCGAATTGATGTATCACCCATCCGACCCGAATGAGGAGTTTATCGAATTGCTCAATATTGGAAAGGACTCCATCAATCTGAATCTGGTTCGATTCGACCGGGGGATTAATGTCCAGTTGACTCCCACGGATGTGGATCCCGGCCAGTATATTGTCCTGGTCAGTAATGAACAGCAGTTTCATCAGCGTTATCCGGACTTTAGCGGTATCATCGCAGCCGAGTATTCCGGCCAGCTTGATAATGCAGGGGAGACTATAAGGCTACTGGATGCCCTCGGCAATCCGATTCAGGAGTTCACTTTTAAAGATAGTTGGTATCCGGTAACCGATGGAGAGGGTTTTTCCCTGACGATTCATGATCCGTACAGTGCCGATCCCAACCTATGGAGCAGCAAGGCCGGCTGGCGCCCCAGCGCAATGGCCGGCGGCTCGCCGGGCTACGATGACAGTAATATCCTCCCGGCCCCCGGTAGCATTGTAATCAATGAAGTCCTGGCGCACTCCCACTCCAATGCCCCGGACTGGATAGAATTATATAATACCACCGATATTCCTATCAATATCGGCGGCTGGTATCTGTCCGATGAAGACAGTGAGCCGAACCGGACCAAATACCAGATCGAAGAAGGAACCGTCATAGGAGACCATGACTACCTGGTTTTCTATGAAGACAGCCATTTTGGCCCGTCCGCCACGGGGCCCGGAATCCGCCACGTGTCATTCAGTCTCAGTGAGGGAGGGGAGTTGGTCCACCTGCAAAGTGCTTCCGATGGGGTGTTGACCGGGTATGTGGCCGTCGAAGATTTCGGAGCCTCGGAAACCGGGATTTCATTTGGACGATATGAGAAAGCCAGTTTGTCAGGCGGCTATGACTTTGTTCTGATGGCCGCAAGTACCGAGAATCAGCCCAATAGTGCACCTCGGGTCGGCCCGGTGCTTTTGACAGAAATCATGTACCGGCCCGGCTCGACCAATGGCGGCGGGGAATTTATCGAACTGCATAATCTCACCAATCAACCGCTGGTCTTGCAGGACTGGGTCAGCACCCAGCTCAGTGCCGATCCGCAGAATGTCACTCTGGAACTGGTACCGTGGCGTTTTACCAATGGGATTGACTACACCTTCCCGCCAAACACAATGATTCCAGCAAACGGTTATCTGGTTGTAGCCGAAAAACTCGCTGATTTTACAGCGTGGTATGGGGCGCTGGAAGTTCAGATATTAGGTCCGTTTGAAAACGACAGCAAGCTGAACAATGATGGAGAGCGGGTGACTTTATCACAACCCGCAGACAAGGAATGGCAGAAGGAG
>JBDKVE010000087.1:0-5167 GCA_039679345.1 Anaerohalosphaeraceae bacterium | reverse complement strand
ATAACGAGACCTACAACTACGAAAAAGGACAATATGCCGTATATGATATCGTCTGGGATGATGCGGCCCGGACGCTGACTGTCGGTCCTCGCAAGGGGTCATTTCCCGGCATGGCTGCCGAACGCATACTTAATGTTGTGATTGCCGCCCCCGGTAAGAATGCCGGCATGGTGGAGGGGAACTTTCAAGTCAAAACGGTTAATTATACCGGCGAAACTGTCGAGGTAAAAATTTAATTAACAGAAAAGGAAAGAATTATGAACTCGAATTCCTCAACTTACGCATTAAAAATCCACCGAGTCAAGCAATTGGTTCCAACCCGAAAACCTTATAGGAAACGGAATCCGTTACGTATGTTTAGATATCCTGTGTTTATCTTAACGGCATCACTCTGGCTTGCGCTGAATTGTGCCGCCCAGTACCCGATTGTGCAGACGATTTTCACCGCCGATCCCGCTCCGCTAGTGCATGATGGAATGCTCTATCTTTACACCGGGCATGATGAAGATGACGCCCCGGACAGTCGATTTGTGATGCACGAGTATCAGTGCTTCACAACAACCGACATGGTCAACTGGACGCATCATGGGGTGGTGCTCGACGTTCGCAAGGCATTCGAATGGTCCGGCGGTGACGCCAATGCCGCGCAGTGCATCCATCGAAACGGCAAGTTCTATTACTACGTCAGCACTACGGACAAAACGCACCCCGGTGTGGCCCTGGGCGTTGCGATTTCCGACAGTCCTTTCGGGCCGTTCAAGGACGCGCTCGGGCACGCACTAGTGACAAATGACCAGACAAAATATGCGCGCCATGGCTGGGATGATCTCGATCCCACAGTGTTCATTGACAACGATGGCCGAGCTTTTCTCTACTGGGGCAACAACGCCTGCTATTTCGCCGAACTGGACGAAGACATGATCTCACTCAAGGGCGACATCTCACACATCCCGCTAACGAAGGAAGCGTTTGGCCCCGACTTCGAGGAAGCTCCGTGGCTCTGCCATCGCGGAGACCAGTATTACCTATGGTACGCTTCCAGTATTCCGGAATCCATCCACTATGCGGTTGCGAAGAACCCGTTCGGGCCCTGGCAGTACGGCGGCGAAGTGATGGATATTCAGGAGACTTCGGGGTCCAACCACCCCGGCATCATCGACTACAAGGGTCGGTCTTATCTCTTCTATCAGACCGACTCGCTGCCCAATGGTCTCGACAAACGCCGATCCGTCTGCGTGGAAGAGTTCAAGTATAATCCTGACGGCAGCATTCCGCGGATTTCCCGCAGTGCCGAAGGAGTCAAGCCGGCGGGAACGCTTAATCCTCGTCTTCGGACCGAGGCAGAAACGATGGCCTGGTCCCAAGGTATTGAAACGGAGAAAAATGATACGGTCGGGATCTATGTGACGGACATCGACAACGCGGATTACATCAAGGTTCGCGAGGTTGATTTCGGCAATGGAGGCGCCGGGCAATTTTGGGCCCATGTGGCCTGTGGCTCAGAGGGCGGGAGGATCGATCTCCGGTTGGGAAGTCCCTACGGACGGTTGCTGGGAAGAATCCAGGTGAAAAACACAGGCGGCTGGCAGAACTGGGAAACGCTGTCCTGTCGGATAAGCAATGTAACCGGCATTCACGACCTCTATTTAGTCTTCTCCGGCGGCAATGGGGAACTGTTCCATTTTGACTGGTGGAAATTCGAGTAAAAAGAAAGGAAATAAGATTCATATGAACCGATGTGTGCAATTATTTGCATTTATTGCAATGACGGCAGTGGCTGGTCCGTATGTTGGCGGAAATCCTGTTTTTCATGATGTCTTCACGGCCGATCCGGCGGCTCTGGTTGTCGGCGATACGGTCTATGTCTATGTCGGTCACGACAATGCCACAGAGGGGCAGTTTTTTACCATGCCGGAGTGGCTGTGCTATTCCTCAAAGGACATGAAGACCTGGACGGCACAGGGGCCCATTATGCGGCCGGAGGATTTTAAATACGCCCGGGCCAATGTTGCCTGGGCTGCTCATATGATCGAAAAGGACGGCCGATTCTATTTTTATACAACATTGCGTCGCAATAACAACAATGAACACTGTATCGGCGTGGCTGTTGGGGACAGCCCGACAGGTCCATTCAAGGATGCCCGCGGAACCCCGCTCATTACCGATGAGATGACCACGGATTCGAGTCGTCCCAACGCCGACATTGATCCCACTGTTTTTCTTGACGACGACGGCACTGCCTGGATGATGTGGGGCAATGGCGATTTCTATCTGGTTAAACTCAAATCCAACATGATCGAACTCGATGGGCCGATCCAAAAGGTACCGCATAAGAATGTTGCAGAAGGCCCCTGGCTCTTCAAACGCGGCAATCTGTATTACAATGTCTATGCCGCGGATGTCCCCGGCAATCCGCCGGAAAAAATCGCTTATGCCACAGCAGAGAAAATTACCAGCCCATGGACCTATCGCGGATTGGTAACCGGTTCCCCCAAGGCGGGCTTTACGATCCATCCGTCGGTCATCGAATTCAAGGGGCAGTGGTACTTCTTTTACCATGACGGCTCCACCTCGCTGAATGGGATTCCCGGCGGTGACTGCCGGCGGAGTGTCTGTCTGGAATATCTTTATTTTAACGACGATGGTACCATCAAATCCGTCACGCAGACCCAAGAAGGCGTTTCCCGGGAGGCATCATCCCCTCAGCAGTCGGTTCAGCTTGTCCCCTTGAAAGACGTCCGATTGCTGGAAAGTCCTTTTTCCCAGGCTGTTCAAGCCAATTATCAATATCTCCTGGCTCATGATCCCGACCGATTGCTTGCGCCGTACCGGCGTGAAGCGGGGTTATCGCCCAGGGCGAAACCCTACGGCAACTGGGAGAGCATGGGGCTTGAAGGGCATACGGCGGGGCACTACCTTTCGGCGATTTCGCTGATGATTGCATCAGGTGCCGACCCGGAAGGTCAGTTCCGTCAGCGTCTCGATTCTATGATCAACGAATTGGACCAGGTCCAAAAAGCCAATGGCAACGGGTATCTTGGAGGTATTCAAGGGAGCAGAGAATTTTGGAAAAGTATCGCTGAGGGTCATGTTGAGCTTATAGGGAAAAGATGGGCTCCCTGGTATAACCTCCACAAAATGTTTGCCGGGCTTCGGGATGCTTATCTATACGGAGGCAATGCAAAGGCACGTGATTTGCTTGTTGGTTTTGGAGACTGGTGTGAAACAACCACATCCGGCCTGACCGACCGGCAGATGCAGCAGATGCTGGGCACTGAATATGGCGGCATGAATGAAGTGCTTGCCGACATCTATGCGATAACCGGCAGCAAAAAATACCTGGATCTGGCCAAACGGTTCAACCAGCGGTCTGTTTTTGAACCCCTCGAGAATCGCCAGGACAAGCTGACCGGCATGCATGCCAATACCCAGATTCCCAAGATTATCGGTATGCAGCGTATTGCGGAGCTGACCAACGACGATACGCTGTACACCGGGGCGGCGTTTTTCTGGGAAACCGTTGTCAATAACCGCAGTGTGGCCTTCGGCGGCAACAGCGTCAGCGAGCATTTCAATAATCCCAATGATTTTAGCGGCATGATCGCGCACCGAGAAGGGCCAGAGTCCTGTAATACCTATAACATGCTGAAGCTTACTGAGGTGCTTTTCATGGCCGAACCAAAGGCCGCCTATGCCGATTATTACGAGCGGGCACTTTACAATCATATTCTGGCCTCCATCCATCCCGCCAAGCCCGGGTATGTCTATTTCACCTCAATTCGTCCGGATCATTATCGGGTGTATTCCCAGCCCGAACAGGCGTTTTGGTGCTGTGTCGGAACGGGTATGGAGAATCCGGGAAAGTACGGAGCGTTTATTTATGCTCAGCAAAAGGATCAGTTGTATGTGAATCTTTTCATCCCCTCGGAACTGTCCCTGGCTGCAGGCGGATCGGTGCTCAGGCAGGAGACGAAGTTTCCGGATGAGCCGCGTACGCGGCTTCGCCTTCAACTCTCGAAACCAGCCACCTTTACGCTCAATATCCGCCATCCTGTCTGGGTCAATCCGGGCGATTTCGCGGTCAAGGTGAACGGACGGTCCATGGATGTCAAGTCAACCCCGTCTTCGTATGCTGCGATTCGACGGGAATGGATGGACGGTGATACGGTGGATGTAGAACTTCCCATGCATCTGCGTACAGAGCGTTTGCCTGATGGCTCCAATTGGGTGGCTTTTCTGTATGGCCCGATTGTGCTGGCCAAGCCCGACGGCGTTGAAAATATGGACGGTCTGTTTGCCGACGAAGGCCGCATGTCACAGGTGGCGCAGGGTCCGACAGTCCCGCTTGACAAGGTTCCTGTTCTGCTCACAGCAGAAAAAGAGCTGCTTGCACATGTGGTTCCTGATCGAGCCGCCGGGCCGCTGAACTTCCGTATTATGGATGTGATCGAGCCGGCTGATCCCGAGGGTATGCCGCTGATGCCATTTTTCAGGCTGCATGAGCGTCGCTATCAGATGTACTGGGAGCTTACAACCGCCGAACAGGTAGCAGCGAGAAAGGAAAAACTTGCTGCCGAGGAACGTGCCCGCCTGGCACGCGAAGCGGCGACCATTGACTGGATCGCGGTCGGTGAGCAGCAGCCTGAGGTAGAACATGACCTTCAGGGGGAAGGCATGGAAACAGGTATTCACAACGGTCGCCGCTGGCGTCACGGTTCCTGGATTCAATATACCCTTGATTCACGGGGTGCCAAGGAGGTCATTTTGTCTGTCACCTATTCCGGCGATGATCGCGGCAGACAATTTGATATTTTGGTCAACGGGACGCGAATCGCTACCCAGAGATTGACCGGCGAAAAACCAAATCATTTTGTTGAAAAACGTTATACGGTTTCCTCCGAGATACTTCAGGCTGCTGTAAACGGTCGTCTCACTGTTCGATTTGCCGCAAGCGGGGGACTGGCGGGGGGGCTGTATGACGTTCGCCTGCTTGGGCCGAGTGCAGCGGAGGGGCTTCCCTTTGATTAGCGTTGTTTGATATGGATTGATTTTTCTGTTTAATCCGGACAATCCGGTGCTGAAATAATACAAGCAGCAGTATATTGTGAAAAATGAGTCGTAACAGGATGATGCAGATACCATGGATTCATCAAATCCGGATGTGTTT
>JBDKVE010000086.1:0-32329 GCA_039679345.1 Anaerohalosphaeraceae bacterium | reverse complement strand
TTTCAGGAGAACAGCAAAATGAAAAACAAGCTCAGTAAATGGTTGATATTGCTGATGCTGGGACCGATCGTTTCGGTTTCTGCATTGGCCGAAGATGCAGTGGAATCTTCTTTGGAAGCGGCACCATCTGCCGCTGCACCGGTTTCCACGATTGACACCGGCGACACGGCCTGGGTCTTAATCAGTGCGGCGCTGGTGATGATTATGACGCCGGGACTGGCATTCTTTTATGGCGGCCTGGTACGCAGAAAGAATTATCTCAACGTATTAATGCAATGCATGATTATCCTGGCGGTCTTAAGCGTACAATGGGTTGTTTTTGGGTACAGCCTGTCTTTTGCGCCGGGCAGTAAATGGCTTGGCGGCCTGCAATGGTCGCTGCTGAATGGCGTCGGGCTGGAGCCTTATGCGGATTATTCCGCCACCATTCCGCATCAGGCATTTATGATATTTCAAGCCATGTTCGCCGTGATTACCCCGGCCCTGATTATCGGCGCCTTTGCGGAGCGCATGAAGTTTTCCGCGTTTTTGATATTTACCGTGCTGTGGGCAACCCTGGTTTATGACCCTGTGGCCCACTGGGTATGGGGGCTTGGCGGTGTTCTTCGCAATATGGGGGCACTGGACTTTGCCGGGGGCACGGTGGTGCATATTAATGCCGGTATTGCGGCCCTGGTTACAGCCATTGTCATTGGCAAACGCAAGAGCGTCGATAAGCACACGATTCCGCCGCATTCGCTGCCGTTTAGCGTATTGGGGGCGGCGTTGCTATGGTTCGGCTGGTTCGGCTTTAACGCCGGCAGTGCTCTGAGTGCAAACGGATTGGCGGCGAATGCCTTTGTTGTAACTCATACCGCCGCCGCAGCAGCGGCATTAACCTGGGCTTTGATTGACTGGCGAATTCACGGGGCTCCTACCATGCTGGGAACGATTTCCGGTGCCGTGGCAGGCCTGGTAGCGATTACTCCGGCCGCAGGTTTTGTGGGTATCGGCGGGGCATTGATTATCGGTGTCATGGTCAGTGTATTCTGCTTTATTGCGGTCAGTTATCTCAAACCCAAATTCGGGTATGATGATGCACTGGATGCATTTGGTGTGCATGGTATTGGCGGCTTGTGGGGTGCCCTGGCAACAGGATTGTTTGCCACCAAATCCATCAATCCTCTCGGCGCTGACGGATTGTTCTATGGAAATGCAGCCCAGTTCTGGATTCAGATTAAAGCATGTGCGATTACCATCGTTTATGCTTTCATTGTGACGTGGATTCTTTACAAAATTGTGGATATGCTGGTGGGCATGCGTGTCGACGAGAAAGAAGAAGCTATGGGGCTGGATATTACCCAGCATAATGAACGTGCCTATACCGCTCTTGAGTAAACGCACTAGAGATAACAGGAGATAGATAAATGAAACTGATTATAGCCATTATCCAGCCCCATCGGCTGGAAGAAGTGAAAGAAGCATTATATAAAGCCGAAGTCAACCTGATTACCGTGTCCGAGGTATTTGGACATGGCCGGCAGGGCGGAATCACCGAAGTGTATCGCGGCTTCAAGGAAACGGGCAACCTGCTGCGTAAGATTCGTCTTGAAATCGCAGTCAATGACAGTTTTGTCGATCCGACCATCAAGGCCATCACCAGTGGAGCCAGAACAGGAGAAATCGGGGATGGAAAGATTTTTGTTCTTGACCTGGAACAATGTGTCCGGATTCGAACCGGGGAAACCGGTAATGTTGCGATTGGTTAGGTCTCGGCAACGACGGCGATAGCTTGTTGGAGATTTTCCAGAAAAGATACATAAATGTAGATTTTGTGGTTAATAATTACAATTATGTACATCTGGGGCCAACAAGAGGCGATGTCTGATGCAATTGCAACGTGTTGTAAATAATGAAGATATGTAATATATGACGGGTCTTTTTAATTTGGCATGAAATGTGCATTAAACAGAATATATGAATTGATATTGCAGAAGAATACCTAAAACCACCAGCAATATTTTAGGATTAGACCACCCGGCAGTGCGGCAGGGTGGTCTAATCAAGGCTCGACAGGGGGGAATGCCCTGACAACTGGTTCTTAGCGTTTTTGGTGTTCTTCATGCAGGCCGACTTCCGGTTTCTCCGGGGTCGGCCATTGTAAACTATGTTATGCGTGCCACTTCAAAAAAAGTGCATTTGCATGGACTTTAGTATAGTAAGTAATCGTTGGGTACCGTAAAGTGTGTAAATTCAGAGACGGTAAAAGAAAAAATGAAGACTTTTTTTGTGGAGAAATTGTAATGGAGACGCCAAAATGTACCAAAGAAATTTTTGGGTCAAATGTATTTAATGATGCCGTGATGCGTGAGCGGCTTCCGAAGAATATCTATAAAGCCTTTGTTCAGGCCCGCAAGGGAAATCAGGAAATGACCCCCGCAGTTGCCGATGTGATTGCCAATGCGATGAAGGACTGGGCCATTGAAAAGGGTGCCACGCATTATTGCCACTGGTTCCAGCCGATGACCGGCCTGACCGCTGAAAAGCATGATGCGTTTATCAACCCCACCGCTGACGGCCGGACGATTCTGGAATTCGGCGGCAAGGAATTGATTAAGGGTGAGCCGGATGCGTCTTCTTTCCCATCAGGCGGACTTCGCGCCACATTTGAAGCTCGCGGCTACACCGCCTGGGATATCACGTCGCCGGCCTTTATCCGCGAAACCGGCAAGACTATTACCCTCTATATTCCCTGTGCCTTTTGCAGCTATACCGGCGTGGCTCTGGATAAGAAAACCCCGCTACTTCGCTCCATGGAAGCTCTCAGCAAGCAGGCTGTCCGCGTGCTCAAGGTTCTTGGAAATACTGAAGTAAAATCGGTCATGGCGACCCTCGGGCCGGAACAGGAATACTTCCTGGTGGATCGCAAGTTTTTCGAAAAGAGACTGGACCTTTTGCTGGCCGGACGCTCGCTGTTTGGCGCTCCCTCGCCCCGAGGCCAGGAAATGGAAGACCACTATTTCGGCTCCCTGAACGAACGTGTTTCCAACTATATGAACGAAGTTAACAATGAGCTGTGGAAGCTCGGGGTGTCCGCCAAGACACAGCATAATGAAGTGGCTCCGGCTCAGTATGAACTGGCTCCGATTTTCTCAACGGTCAACGTTGCCACCGATCACAACCAGTTAACGATGGATGTGATGCAGAAAGTTGCCCTGCGGCATGGCTTCGTCTGCCTCCTGCACGAAAAGCCCTTCGCCGGCGTCAATGGTTCGGGTAAGCACAACAACTGGAGCGTAAGCACCGACACAGGCGTCAACCTTCTGGAGCCGGGCAGTACGCCTCATGATAATACGGTATTTCTGGTCTTCCTGTGTGCCGTGATTCGCGGCGTGGATAAGTATTCAACCATGCTGCGGGCGGCCGTGGCCACTCCGGGCAATGACCATCGTCTGGGAGCCAACGAAGCTCCTCCGGCAATTGTCTCTATTTTCCTTGGCGACCAGCTCACCGATATTTTTGAGCAGCTCGCCACCGGCAAAGCCAAAAGCAGCAAGCAGACCAGCGACATGAAAGTGGGTGTGATGACGCTGCCGACCTTGCCCAAGGATACAACCGACCGCAACCGTACCAGCCCATTTGCCTTTACCGGCAACAAATTTGAATTCCGCATGGTCGGTTCGTCGCAATCCACCGCCGGCCCGATGTTCGTCCTGAATACCATCGTTGCCGATGTGTTGTGCGAAATCGCCGACCAGCTTGAAAAGAGCAAGAGCATCAATTCGGATGTTCAGAAACTGCTCCAGAAGATTGCCAAAGAGCATTCTCGTATCGTTTTCAATGGTGATAACTATTCTGAAGAATGGGTTGCCGAAGCGGAAAAAAGAGGTCTGCCCAATATCCGCAACTGCGTCGATTCGATCAAAACGATTGCTGAACCCGAACATGTCAAATTGTTCAGCAGGCATAATGTTCTCAGTAAGATTGAACTGCATGCACGCGAAGAAATCCTGCTGGAAAACTATGCCAAGACACTCAATATCGAAGCAGGTACAATGCTCAATATCGGCCGTCGCCAGATTTTGCCAGCAGTGATGGAATTTGCCGGCGTGGTTGCAGACAGCATGAATACCATTTCCGATGCCGGAGCGTCCTGTGCCAGCCAGAAGAAATTATTAACCAAGGTGACCGGTTTAATTGATCGCTTTAATGACGGTTTGGATGCCCTGGCCGATGCAATCACCAAGGCCAAGGCGACTTCCAATGTCGAGAAAAAGGCCGATGCCTATAAGGATAAAGTGGTTCCGGCCATGGTCGAAGTCCGTACGGTAGCCGACGAACTGGAGACCCTTGTGGATGCTGAGATGTGGCCTCTGCCGACGTACGCACAGATGCTCTTTGTGAGATAAGAAGTAGGCGATATAGACATACAACAATACTCAGAAATAGCCCTGCTGGCGGAGGTATCTGATCAGCAGGGCTTTTTCTATCGACAAGTGCGGATTTAATTGCGAAATCTTCATATGTTCCAGGGATTGAATCTTGACAGCAAAGGCGGATTTCGCTAAACTATTCCGAATTTTGTGACCCCTAAAAACAAATAGGAATAGTGAGACAACGGAGAATGATTTTGATACCAGAAAATCAGGGTTTATATGAGTCACGGTATGAACACGACGCCTGTGGTATTGGCGCCGTGGTGAATATTAATGGACGAAAGGACCATGCCATCCTTGAATACGGCAAACAGGTGCTCCTGAATCTGCATCATCGCGGGGCCGCCAGTGCTGATGATATTACCGGCGATGGCGCAGGTATCCTGTTTCAAATTCCGCATGAATTTTTCGTAGACGTCTGCAAGTCGCTGGGGATTGGATTGTCTCATCCCGGTACCTACGGCGTAGGGATGGTCTTTGGTTCAAAAGATACACAGCTTCGCGCCAAATGCGATGCGATACTCGAGCGTGCCATTGATCATTATGGCATGAAGGTTCTTGGCTGGCGTGATGTGCCCCATAAGAATGACTGCCTTGGGCCGATTGCATTGCAGGCGGAACCCAATATCAAACAATTGTTTGTTGATGGCATGGCTTATCGCGACGAGGAATTGGAACGTCGTTTGTACTTGGCCCGTAAACGGGCGGAAAAACAGGTTGCTGGTCTTGGCACACAGGGGGATGATTTTTATGTCAGCACTCTGTCCTGCCGGACAATCTGTTATAAAGGGATGTTCATGGCGTGGCAGTTATTCGCGTACTATCCCGATTTATCGGATGAGCGAATGACTTCGGCATTGGCTATCGTTCACCAGCGATACAGCACTAATACCTTTCCAAATTGGAAGCTGGCACATCCGTTCCGATGTATCGCGCACAACGGAGAAATCAATACGCTCAGCGGAAACCGGAATTGCATGCGGATGCGGGAACAAACCCTGGAAGCCCCGATTCTTGGAGAAGACTTATCTGATTTGATTCCCGTTTTAACTCCCGGTGCCAGTGATTCGGCCAATTTTGATGAAATGCTGGAACTGCTGGTTCGAGCCGGCCGAGGTATGCCTCATGCTATGATGATGATGATTCCTGAGGCATTTGGTGCCCGGTATCATATCAGTACCGATAAACGGGCGTTTTATGAATACCATTCCTCGATCATGGAACCTTGGGACGGCCCTGCGGCGATGGTCTTTACTGATGGTCGTTTCCTTGGCGGTACTCTGGACCGAAATGGCCTGCGTCCAAGCCGATATCTGGTCACCACCGATGGCCTTGCCGTGCTTGCCAGTGAAGCCGGTGTCATCGAATTTCCGCCGGATCAGATACGCCAGAAAGGGCGTCTTCAGCCCGGCAAGATGTTTTTGGTGGATACTCAGGAAGGCCGTATTATCACCGACCAGGAAATCAAAAGCAATATCGCACGCCAGAAGCCTTACCGTCGGTGGCTGGAAGAAAACCGCATCGAATTACGCGGCCTGTTTGATACGCCCAAAGCGGCTATTACGGATATCGATACATTATATACACGGTTGCGTGTGTTTGGATATACCCGCGAAGAAATGCGGATGATTATTGCCCCGATGGCACAAAATGGCCAGGAGCCGGTTGGCTCGATGGGTAACGATGCCGCTCTTGCGGTATTAAGCGACAGGCCCCGCCTGTTATATGATTATTTCAAACAGTTATTTGCCCAGGTTACCAATCCCCCGATTGACCCGTTGCGAGAAGGCCTGGTCATGAGCCTGATGAGTTTTACCGGCAAAAAACGGAATGTTCTGGATGAAACTCCGCAGCATTGCCGGCAGTTGAAACTGCCCCATCCGCTTTTGACCAATGAAGATATGATTCGGCTTCGGAATGTCAAACGCGAAGACTTCAAGGTGGCGACGCTTTCCGCCTTCTTTGATGCCCATTCCAATGATCCCGGAGTCAACCTGGAACGTTCGTTGGATAAGCTGGTTGCTGTTGCCCAGCGGGAAATCGAAAATGGTGCATCCCTGCTGATTATCAGTGATAAAGGGTGTGATGCAGACAAAGCCCCGATTCCGGCGCTGCTGGCTGTTGCCGCGGTGCATCATGGCCTGATTCAAAAGGGTATGCGTGGCGAAGCGGGTTTGATTGTTGAAACCGGCGAAGCTCGCGAAGTGATGCAGTTCTGCCTCCTTTGCGGATTTGGCGCCAATGCCGTAAATCCGTATCTGGTTTTCGAGATGCTGCAGGAATTGCAGAGGCAGGGGGATTTGTCCGCTAAAATCGATTTGGGGCAATGTGCCGACAATTTTATCGCCGCCATCAAAAAAGGCATTCTTAAAGTCATGAGCAAGATGGGCATATCCACATTACGCAGTTATTTCAATGCCCAGTTGTTCGAGGCGGTCGGCTTGAACAAGGAATTTGTTGACAAATATTTTGTCGGAACCAGTTCCCGCATCGAAGGAATTGGACTTCGCCAAATTGCCGCAGACGCAATTCGTCGGCATCAGGAGGCTTACCGAAGTCGCAAACCCGGCGAACTTGAAATGGAATATGGCGGCGAATACCACTTCCGCTGTGATGGAGAGCGCCACCTGTGGACTCCGACTACGGTTGCCAGCCTCCAGCACGCAGTAATCAACAGTGATCAGAAGGCTTATAACGAATTCGCCAAAGCCATCAATGAACAGGATAAAACGCTCTGTACGTTGCGTGGATTGTTTGAATTTGTCCCGGGACAACCCGTCCCGCTCAATGAAGTGGAATCGGCGTCGGAAATCGTCAAGCGGTTCTGCACCGGTGCCATGAGCCACGGCTCCATCAGTAAAGAAGCCCATGAATGCATGGCGATTGCAATGAACCGTATCGGCGGTATGAGTAATACCGGCGAAGGCGGCGAAGACCCCGAACGCTATAAACCGCTGCCGAATGGCGATTCATTAAACAGTGCCATTAAACAGGTT
Source organism: Anaerohalosphaeraceae bacterium (assembly GCA_039679345.1). GTDB lineage: Bacteria > Planctomycetota > Phycisphaerae > Sedimentisphaerales > Anaerohalosphaeraceae > Anaeroglomus. The sequence continues at coordinate 24,918 of JBDKVE010000086.1, read as the reverse complement.
GCCAGCGGCCGATTTGGCGTGACGATCAATTACCTGTCACATGCCAAAGAATTACAGATCAAGATGGCCCAGGGTGCAAAACCGGGTGAAGGCGGCCAGCTTCCCGGCCATAAAGTCACGGATGAAATTGCTCAGCTTCGTTTTTCAACGCCCGGCGTAACGCTGATTTCACCGCCGCCGCATCATGATATCTACTCGATTGAAGATTTGGCCCAGTTGATTTATGACCTCAAGTGCAGCAATCCTTCAGCCAGGGTATCAGTAAAACTGGTATCGGAAGTGGGCGTTGGAACCGTTGCCGCCGGTGTCTGCAAAGGCAATGCCGATGAAGTGCTGATTAGCGGCCACGACGGCGGAACAGGCGCCAGCCCGCTATCTTCGATTAAACATGCCGGCTGCCCGTGGGAAATCGGTCTGGCCGAAACACAGCAGGTGCTGGTCCTCAACGGACTGCGTGACCGGATACGCGTACAGGTTGACGGCCAGTTGCGTACCGGCCGGGATATTGTCATTGGAGCCTTGCTGGGTGCCGAGCAGTTCGGATTCGGTACCTGTGCACTGGTCACGATGGGATGCACCCTGCTTCGGCGCTGCCATGACGGTGCCTGCACTTATGGAATTGCAACTCAGGATCCGGAATTACGCAGTCGATTCCAGGGCAAGCCCGAATATATCATTCGTTATCTGATGTTTATTGCTGAAGAAGTGCGGCAGATTATGGCCCATCTGGGTTTCCGCAAAGTCGAGGACATGGTTGGCCGGGCGGATCGCTTATGCTCGAAAAAAGCGGTTGAACATTACAAGGCCCAGGGCCTGGATTTTTCGAAAATATTTTATGTCCCCGAACACAAGGATTCGACCTCAATCCGGCTTAGCCGGCCTCAGCCGTATCGACTCGAAGACCATCTGGACTGGCAGATTATAGAAAAATGCAAATCCGCCATTGAAAAAGGCCAGAAAGTCTCCCTCGATATGCCGATTCGCAATGTCAATCGCACGGTTGGTGCCATCCTGAGCAATAAAATTGCCTTGAAATATGGTCTTGCGGGATTGCCGGAAGATACGATTGATATTACCTTCCACGGCTCGGCCGGGCAAAGTTTCGGCGCCTTCCTTGCCCGGGGCGTGACACTTCGTCTGACCGGCGAGAGCAATGATTATATGGGAAAAGGCTTATCAGGCGGCAGGATAATTGTGGAAACCCCGCCGGATTCGCCCTTCATGGCCCACGAAAATATCATCGTCGGCAACACACTGCTGTATGGAGCAACCAGCGGAGAGGTCTATATCAATGGTATGGCCGGTGAACGGTTCTGTGTTCGCAACAGCGGAGCGACCGCGGTGGTCGAAGGTGTCGGGGATCACGGCTGTGAATACATGACCGGCGGCCTGGTGATCGTGCTGGGCAAAACCGGCTGCAATTTTGCTGCCGGCATGAGCGGCGGTATTGCGTATGTCCTCGATGAAATGCAGTTGTTTGACACCCTCTGCAACCTGGATATGGTTGATTTGGAAAATGTCTGGCGGCAGGAAGACAAAGATATCCTGCATCAGCATATTGTAAAGCATGAAAAACTGACTCGTAGCAGCCGTGCGAAACGAATTCTCAATGCGTGGCCGGATATGGTGGGTCGTTTTGTAAAAGTAATACCGACGGATTACCGCAAGGCCCTCGAACGGATGCGTGAACAGGAACGCAGGGCGGCGGAACAGACCCCGGCAACCGAGGAGGTGTTCCATGGCTAAGGCAAAAGGCTTTATCGAATTTTCGCGGCAATCAACCGGCTACCGACCGGTGGACTGCAGGATTAAGGATTACAGGGAAATTGAAATCCCCCTGACCCCCGATGAATTGAAAAAACAGGCGGCCCGCTGCATCGACTGCGGCATTCCGTTTTGTCATGGCACAGGCTGTCCGGTTCGCAATAACATCCCCGAATTTAATGACCTGGTGTATCAGGGTCGATGGCAGCAGGCCTGTGATGTATTGCACGCAACGAATAATCTGCCGGAAATTACCGGCCGTGTGTGCCCGGCCCCCTGTGAAACCTCCTGCACGCTGTCGATCAATGACAAGCCGGTTACGATCCGGCATATCGAATATCAGATTGTTGAACGGGGTTTCGCCGAAGGCTGGATCAGGCCCTTATCGCCCGCGGTCAAAAACGGCAAAACCGTTGCGGTAATCGGTTCCGGACCTGCGGGGCTGTCCGCCGCTCAGCAGCTTGCCCGGGCGGGATTTGAGGTTTCGGTGTTTGAAAAGGATGAAAAACCCGGCGGACTGCTGCGGTATGGAATACCGGATTTCAAACTTGAAAAATGGGTCATCGACCGTCGGCTGGAACAGATGAAGGCCGAAGGGGTCAAATTCCATACCGGTGTGGATGCCGGCAAAGATATTTCTGCACATTACCTGCAGAAGATGTATGATTATATCTGCATTACCATGGGAGCCGGCAAACCGCGCGACCTGCCGATTCCGGGCCGCGACATTCCGGGCATTTATTATGCGATGGAATTCCTGACCCAGCAGAATAAGCTGAATTCCAATGAGCCGTTTAATCTTTCAAGCCGAATCAGTGCAACCGGCAAGAATGTCCTGGTCATTGGCGGTGGTGATACCGGCAGCGACTGCGTGGGAACATCACGTCGCCAGGGTGCCGCGTCGATAACCCAGATTGAAATATTGCCCCAGCCGCCCGAAAGCCGTCCGGCGGATACGCCGTGGCCGACGTGGCCCCGTCAGATGCGCACGTCGTCTTCCCATGAAGAAGGCTGCACACGGATGTGGAGTATCGCCAGCAAAAAATTTGTCGGGGATGCCTCCGGCCTGAAGGAAGTCCATGCCTGCAAAGTCGAGTGGAAACAGGACAATGGCCGTTGGATTATGAATGAAATTCCCGATTCGGAATTTGTGATTAAAGCGGAACTGGTTCTGCTGGCGATGGGCTTTGTTCATGTGGAACACAACCAGCTCATCAGGGATTTGAACCTTGACCTTGATGCCCGCGGTAATCTCAAGGTAAATCAATATCAATCCAGCGTTCCTTCGGTTTTTGCGGCCGGCGATACTGTCTCCGGCGCCTCTCTGGTGGTCCGGGCGATTGACAGTGGACGCATGGCGGCCGAAGCCATTTTGAACTGGTCTAAGAAAAACAATTAAGCTTAAAAGGATTGAAAAACATGGCGATACGGATAGCGCTGGTACAGTGTAATGTCGCAGTAGGCGATCTGGCCGGCAATGCCGCGATGATTCGCAATTACGCTGCGACAGCCCTGTCCGAAGGTGCCGATATCGTCGTTTTCCCGGAGATGTGTCTGTGCGGTTATCCGCCGGAAGATTTACTCCTGCGTCCGCGGTTTCTGCAGGATACCCGGCAGGCTCTGGATCAACTGGCCGACGGCTGGGAAGGCCCGGCTTTGATGGTTGGGTTTGCCGAACAGCAGGACAAAAACACATATAATTCCATGGCCGTGATTCAGGGCGGCAGGATTGCAGCGATTTACCGAAAAGTGCTTTTGCCCAATTACGGTGTATTTGACGAGAAGCGATATTTTACACCGGGATATGAACCGGTCGTTTTTGAAGTCCATGGCGTACGTCTGGCTTTGACCATCTGCGAGGATATCTGGAATCTCGACTGGCTGACACGATTCCTGAAAGAGTGTCAATTTGATGCAATCATTAATATTTCCGCATCACCGTTCCATTCAGGCAAATCGCACCAGCGTCAGACCATCGTTGGACAATGTTCCGCACATTTTCAAAAGCCGGTTTTTTACTGCAATCTCATTGGCGGGCAGGATGAACTGGTATTCGACGGACGAAGCCTGGTTGCCGATAAAACTGGAACTGTTATTGCCTCCGGCAGAGCATTTGAAAATGATATTCTCTATGCAGATATCAAATCGCAAAATCAGTCCGCGATAGTGTCATTGCCCAAGCCGGCTGAATCCATCCCGGGAAAAGAGGAACTGGGCCCAGTCGCCGAAGTCTATCATGCCCTGGTGCTTGGGACACGGGATTATGTCCGCAAGAACGGGTTTGGCAAGGTCATGATTGGCCTCAGCGGCGGCATTGACTCGGCACTGACGGCAGTCATTGCCGCCGATGCGCTCGGGCCGGAAAATGTGCTTGGGGTAACGATGCCGTCCCGATTTAACAGCACCGATACCCAGGACGATGCCCGCAAGCTGGCCGAGAATCTTGGGATTCAATTCTACAGTCTGCCCATCGAGAGCATCCTGAAAGAATTCAGCGGGGTGCTTTCCGTGGTATCGGGATGGAATGAAAAAGGGCTTGCGTATGAAAATCTTCAGGCCCGTATTCGTGGATCCCTGATGATGTCGCTGTCCAACCAGCTTGGGTATATGGTTCTGACCACGGGCAATAAAAGCGAAACCGCCGTCGGATATTGTACCCTCTACGGTGATACGGCGGGGGGCTTTGCCGTCATCAAAGATGTCCCCAAAACGCTGGTCTATCAACTCAGCGAATATATCAACCGGGTTGCACCGAAAGAACGGATTCCCCAAACCACCATTGACCGTATTCCCACCGCTGAGCTGCGGGCCAATCAGAAAGACAGTGATTCGCTGCCGGAATATGATATCCTCGATGTCATCCTGCAGGGTTACATCGAACGTGAGAAATCTCCCTCCGAACTGATTGCAGAAGGTTTTCCGCCAAGGACTGTCGAACGGGTCTTTCGTCTGGTGGATTTGGCCGAGTATAAGCGGCGCCAATGCCCCCCGGGTGTCAAAATTACCCCGCGGGCGTTCGGCAAAGACAGGCGAATGCCTATCACTAATCGATATAAGCCGGATTTTTCCGGAAACGCATGAAGAATGAAGAACTTAGCATGAAGGACACTGGACAATGCCAAAACGTACAGACATCAAAAAAGTTTTGATTATCGGGTCCGGCCCGATAGTCATCGGTCAGGCTTGTGAGTTTGATTATTCCGGCACACAGGCCTGTAAAGCACTGCGCAAACTCGGATATAAAATTGTACTGGTCAATTCCAATCCGGCAACAATTATGACCGACCCGGGGACAGCAGATGTGACTTATATTGAACCGTTAAACGTAAAATCACTCGAAATGATTATCGCCAAAGAGCGTCCCGATGCTTTGCTGCCCAACCTTGGCGGCCAGACCGGCCTGAACTTGTCGTCGGACCTTGCCAAAAAAGGTATTCTCGAAAAATACGGTGTGCAGATCATTGGCGTTAAAGAGGATGCGATCGAGAGAGGCGAAGACCGTCAGATATTTAAAGACACGATGACTTCCCTTGGAATCGATACTCCCAGAAGTGAAATTGCTTATAATCTTGAGGATGCCGAAAAAATCCTTCAACGGATCAGTCTGCCTTGTGTCATTCGCCCTGCCTATACAATGGGCGGCACCGGTGGGGGGCTGGTGTATAATATTGAAGAATTCCGCACCATCGTCAGTCGCGGACTTTCGGCCAGCCTGGTCGGCCAGGTCCTGATTGAAGAATCGGTCGAAGGCTGGGAGGAGCTCGAACTGGAAGTGGTACGGGATTCCAAAGGCCAGAAAATCACCGTCTGCTTTATCGAAAATATTGATGCAATGGGTGTTCACACCGGCGATTCATTTTGCGCCGCTCCTATGCTGACCATCGACAAATCGCTTCAGAATAAACTTCAGCAGTACTCCTATGCCATCGTGGATGCCATCGGAGTCATCGGCGGAACCAATGTCCAGTTTGCCCACAATCCCAAAAACGGACGCGTGGTGGTCATTGAAATCAATCCCCGCACGTCCCGTTCTTCGGCGCTGGCATCCAAAGCAACCGGTTTTCCAATTGCGTTTGTGTCCTCGCTGCTGGCCGGCGGTCTGAGCCTCGATGAAATTCCCTATTGGCGGGATGGGACGCTCGAAAAATATACTCCATCTGGCGATTACGTCGTCATCAAATTTGCCCGCTGGGCCTTTGAGAAATTCCGCGGCATTAAAGACCAGCTCGGCACCCAGATGCGCGCCGTCGGCGAAGTCATGAGCATCGGCAAAAATTATAAGGAAGCCCTCCAAAAGGCCATCCGTTCTCTCGAAAACGGCCGGCACGGGCTTGGCTTTGCCAAAGATTTCAACAAGAAATCGCTCGATGAACTGATGAATATGCTTGCTTATCCGACCAGCGAGCGGCAGTTCATTATGTATGAAGCCCTTCGCAAAGGGGCAACAGTGGAAGCCCTTCATGCCAGGACGTATATCAAAGCCTGGTTCATCCAGCAGATGAAGGAACTGGTCGAGCTGGAAGAGCAGATTCTGCAATACAAAGGCAAAAAGCTGCCTGATGCGCTTCTCAAGCAGGCCAAAAAAGATGGATTTGCCGACAAGTATCTTGCCAAACTGCTGGGCATCTCGGAAAAGGAGATTTTCCAGAAACGCATGGCCATCGGCATCACAGAAGCCTGGGAGCCGGTTCCGGTCAGCGGCGTCGAAAATGCGGCCTACTATTATTCAACGTATAATGCTCCTGACAAAGTTGCGGTCAGCAACCGGAAAAAGATCATGGTTCTCGGCGGCGGCCCCAATCGAATCGGTCAGGGTATCGAATTCGATTACTGCTGTGTTCACGCCGCCTTTGCACTGCGTGATATGGGCTATGAAACCATCATGATCAACTGCAATCCCGAAACGGTTTCGACCGACTATGACACCTCTGACAAACTCTATTTTGAACCGCTGACAGTCGAAGATGTGCTTCAGATTTATAACAAAGAAAAACCAGAAGGGATCATTGTCCAGTTTGGCGGCCAGACTCCTCTGAATATCTGCAAAGAGCTGGAACAGGCCGGCGTCCGAATTCTGGGTACATCCACCGATTCTATTGATTTGGCCGAAGATCGTGATCGTTTCAGCAAGGTCATCAAAAAACTGGGTATCCCCCAGCCTGCTTCGGGAATGGCCTCCAATCTCGAACAAGCCCTCGATATCGCAAAGAAAATCGGCTACCCTCTGATGGTTCGTCCCTCCTATGTTCTGGGCGGTCGGGGCATGGAAGTCGTCTATGATGAACAGATGCTGACCCATTATGTCAATGCTGCGGTGGATATTTCCCCGGATCGTCCGATTCTGATTGACAAATTCCTCGAACATGCCCTCGAAGTCGAAGCGGATGCCATCTCCGACGGCAAAGATGCTTTTATTCCCGCCGTTATGGAACATATCGAACTGGCCGGCATTCACTCCGGCGACTCGGCCTGTGTCCTGCCGCCGGTATCGATTCCGCCCCAGCATTTGAAAACCATCGAAGACTATACCCGCAAAATCGCCGGGGAACTCAAAGTCTGCGGCCTGATTAATATTCAATACGCCATCGCCGGCGACAAAGTCTATATTCTCGAAGCCAATCCGCGGGCCTCACGGACAGTTCCTCTTGTATCCAAGGTATGCAATATCCAGATGGTCCAGATTGCAACCCAATTAATGATGGGTAAAAAACTGTCGGATATGTCGCTTTCACGGAAAAAAGTCCCGCATTATGGAGTTAAAGAGGCGGTTTTCCCATTCAATATGTTCCCCGAAGTGGACCCGATTCTTGGCCCGGAAATGCGTTCCACCGGCGAAGTACTTGGCATGGCCGATTCGGCCGGGATGGCATTCTACAAGTCTCAGGAAGCCGCTCAGCAATTTTTGCCCCTGATGGGCAAGGTTTTAATATCCATTGCTCAGAAAGATCGCGACGAGATTCTTGAGCCGGCCAGGGTGCTTAAGAAAGCCGGCCTGGATATTATTGCAACCGAGGGTACATATCAATTCCTGCGTCAGCATGGAATCGAAGCCGAGAAGATATTAAAACTCCATGAAGGTCGCCCCAATATTCTGGACAGCATCATGAACAGCGAAATCAAAATGGTTATTAATACGCCTGCCGGCAAACAAAGCAGCCATGATGATTCGTATATACGTAAAGCGTCAATTAAATATAAGGTTCCGTATGTTACCACGACTGCGGCGGCGCTGGCGGCGGCAAGAGGAATATTGGCTTGCAGAGAAAAACAACGCGATGTCAAGTCGCTGCAGCAATATCATAAGGAAATAGTGTAAGAGGATAAAACGAGTGCCCAAAGATAAATCCATAAAAAAAATTCTGATTATAGGTTCAGGACCGATTGTAATCGGCCAGGGCTGTGAGTTTGACTACTCCGGCGCACAGGCATGTAAAATACTCCGCAAGGAAGGCTATCATGTGATTCTGGTCAACAGTAATCCTGCGACCATTATGACTGACCCGGAAATGGCGGACAAAACCTACATCGAGCCGATTACCCCGGAGATGGTGGCCAAAATTATTGAAAAAGAACGCCCCGACAGCCTGCTGCCGACCCTTGGCGGCCAGACCGGTCTGAATACCGCTGTGGCGCTGGCGGAAATGGGAGTTTTGAAAAAGTTTAAAGTCAGACTCCTCGGTGCCGACCTGCAGGCCATCAAAAAAGCCGAGGAACGCGACCGCTTTAAAAAGATTGTTCAGGATATCGGCCTGGACGTTCCCAAAAGCGGCTTTGCACACTCTGTCGATGAAGCTATGAAAGTCATGGAGCAGATTGGCTTTCCGCTGATTATCCGTCCTTCCTACACGCTGGGCGGCATGGGCGGCAACGTGGCCTACAATCTCGATGAATACAAGCGAATGGTGCAATGGGGCCTGGACCTCAGCCCCAAACGCCAGATTCTGGTCGAAGAATCCGTGGTGGGCTGGAAAGAGTATGAGCTGGAAGTGATGCGTGACCGCAAGGATAACGTTGTCATCGTCTGCTCCATTGAAAACCTGGATCCGATGGGCATTCACACCGGCGACAGCATTACCGTCGCACCGGCCCAGACCCTGTCGGATAAAGAATACCAGGTCATGCGTAATGCGGCGCTGAAAATCATCCGTGCCATCGGGGTTGAAACCGGCGGCTCGAACATCCAGTTTGCGGTCAATCCCAAAAACGGCAAGCTGTATGTCATCGAAATGAATCCCCGCGTGTCCCGCAGTTCTGCTCTGGCATCCAAAGCAACCGGTTTTCCGATTGCCAAAATTGCTTCGCTTCTGGCCGTGGGTTATACGCTTGATGAAATTCCCAATGACATCACCAAAAAAACGCCGGCCTGTTTTGAGCCGACCATTGACTATGTCGTGGTCAAATGGCCGCGGTTTACATTTGAGAAATTCCCGCAGACCAGCCCTGAATTGACCGTTCAGATGAAATCAGTCGGCGAGGCAATGGCCATTGGTCGTACCTTCAAGGAAGCATTCCAGAAAGCCATCCGGTCGCTCGAAATTGATCGTTATTCGCTGGATGCTCGTCACATCAAGCCGGGTTTGAACGAAGACCAATTGCAGGAGCGTCTCCGGAAAAATTACTGGGATAAAATATGGTATATTGCAGAGGCCTATCGCCGAAAATACACGACCGAAGAACTCTTTGAGCTGACCCATATTGACCCTTGGTTTTTAAATCACATCAAAGACCTGGTCGAAATGGAAAAGAAACTGTTCTCCGGCAGCCTGGATAAATTGTCCCCTGAACTGCTGCGTCAGGCCAAAGAAGCTGGATTCAGCGATAAGTATCTTTCGATGAAATTTGGTGTGGAAGAAACTCTCATTCGTCGGAAACGTCTGGATGCGGGTATTCGAGCCGTATATAAAATGGTCGATACCTGCGGTGCGGAATTTGAAGCCTCGACCCCTTATCTGTATTCGACCTATGAAACGGAATGCGAAGCCAATCCGACCACCCGTCGCAAGATCATGATTCTCGGCGGGGGACCCAACCGTATCGGTCAGGGCATTGAGTTTGATTATTGCTGCGTTCATGCGGCCTTTGCGCTTGACGAAATCGGCATCGAATCGATTATGGTAAACTGCAACCCCGAAACCGTCTCGACCGATTATGATACCTCAGACCGACTCTACTTTGAACCGCTGACGTATGAAGATGTGATGTCGATTATCGATACGGAAAAGCCCGACGGTGTCATTGTGCAGTTCGGCGGACAAACGCCCCTGAAGTTATCCAAATCCCTGCATAAGGCGGGTGTCCCGATCATCGGTACATCGCCCCAGAGTATTGAAATCGCCGAAGACCGCAAGCTGTTTAATAAGCTGATTGAAAAACTCAATCTTCTCCAGCCGTTCAGCGGTACGGCCACCAATTACGAAGAAACACTCAAGGTCGCCAAAAGGCTGGGCTATCCGCTGCTGGTTCGTCCCTCCTTTGTGCTGGGTGGGCGGGCGATGGATATCGTTTATGATGAGTCCTCGCTGAAGGCTTGTGTCGATGAGGCTCTCGAAGTCTCCGGTGAACATCCGATCCTGATTGACAAATTCCTCGATGATGCGACTGAACTGGATGTCGATGCCATTTGCGACGGAAAGACCGTCGTGATTGGCGGTGTCATGGAGCACATCGAAGAAGCCGGGATTCACTCCGGCGACAGCGCCTGTTTCCTGCCTCCGGTAACACTCAAGCCGGAAACCATTGCCGAGGTCAAACGCCAAACCAAACTGCTGGCTCTCGAACTGCAGGTCAAGGGCCTGATCAATATCCAGTTTGCCATCAAAGGCGACAAGATATATATTCTCGAAGTGAATCCGCGTGCATCACGAACCATTCCGTTTGTCAGCAAAGCAATCGGCGTACCGCTGGCCAAACTGGCCGCCAGGATTCAGGCCGGAATGACCCTCCAGCAGCTTGACTTTACCGAAGAAGTCTCACGGAATCATTATGCCGTCAAGGAAGCAGTCTTTCCGTTCCTGAAGTTCCAGGGGGCGGATGTGATTCTCGGTCCCGAAATGCTCTCCACCGGTGAAGTCATGGGCCTGTCCGATGATTATGGTGTTGCCTATGCCAAGTCGCAGATTGCCGCCGGCTGCAATTTGCCCACGAAGGGAACCGTGTTTGTTAGCGTGCGTGATGTGGACAAGCCTCGTGCGATACAAATGGCCCGAAAGCTCCACGAGCTGGGCTTCAAAATTCTGGCCACCAAAGGCACGTGTATCGAATTGATTAAAAACAATATTCCCTCGGAATTCGTACGCAAGATGATTGAAGGTCGTCCCAATGTGGTTGACCTGATGATTAATAATCAAATCGATCTGATTGTCAATACCACCGTCGGCGAACAGACTATCCGGGATTCCTTCCCGATTCGCCGCACAGCCCTGGACCGGCAGATTCCGTATATTACGACCATTCGCGGCGGTCTTGCGGCGGCACGTGCCATTGAAGCCCTGCAAAACGAAAAACTGACTGTCAAATCGATTCAAGCCTATTACAGGAAGTAATTTATGTCGAATAACAAAGCGATTTTACTGCTGGAAGACGGCACGATATTTACCGGCCGGTCTTTCGGTGCCAAAGGGACCGCCGTCGGCGAGGTGGTATTCAACACCTCGATGACAGGCTACCAGGAAATCACGACGGACCCATCCTATTTTGAGCAGATTTTAACGATGACCTATCCAATGATAGGCAATTACGGCACCAGCACAGATGACTGGGAGTCTCGCAAACTGTTCTGTTCGGGCTTTATCGTCAAGGAAAATTGTCCTTTTCCCAGCAATTGGCGGGATGAAAAAACATTCAGTGATTACCTGAAAGAAAATAATGTTGTCGGTCTGGAAGGCATAGATACCCGCAAGCTGGTCCGCCACATTCGGACCCAGGGTGCCATGCGGGGCATTATCTCGTCTTCCGAACTGGATGTCAATAAGCTCAAGAAAAAGCTGGATGCCTACCCCGGGCTGGTCGGGCGCGATATTGTCCAGAACGTCACACTCGGCAAGTCGTATGCATGGACCAAAGGCGTGGTGGATGTTCTCACCGGTCAGGAATGCAAGCCGAAACCCAAATACAAGGTTATCGCCTTCGATTATGGCATCAAACAAAACATCCTGCGTCTGTTGATTTCGCATGGCTGCAAGGTGGAAGTTGTCCCTGCCGATACCACCGCCGCTCAGATCCTTAAAAAGAAGCCCGACGGCGTCTTTCTCAGCAACGGCCCCGGCGACCCTGCGGCGGTAACGTATGCGATTGAGGCAATCCGCGGTCTCTTGGGCAAGCTGCCCATCTTCGGCATCTGCCTGGGCCATCAGCTTCTCGGTCTGGCCCTCGGTGGGACAACCTACAAACTCAAATTCGGCCATCGCGGTGCCAACCACCCGGTTAAAAATCTCGAAACCGGGAAAATCGAAATCACCAGCCAGAATCACGGCTTCTGTGTCGACATTAATTCGCTCAAAGACAAAAACGTCGAATTGACGCACATGAATCTCAATGACAACACGCTGGAAGGGCTCCGCTGCAAAAAACTCAAAGCCTTCTCAGTCCAGTATCACCCAGAAGCCTCGCCCGGCCCGCACGATTCGCAATACCTGTTCAAACAGTTTACCGACTGGATGGACAAAGCCAAGAAGGCAAAAAAATAACTTGCCAAATCAGGTAAAACAGAAAGCCTTCGGATAATCGCCGAAGGTTTTTTTCTTTGCATGGTGACTGCAATTCATTTTGCCTCCGCCGCATCCGCTGTAGAAATAAAACAACCCCGCTCTGATCAATATCAAAGAACGGGGTTGTTTAGTTGATTACGGTATTGAATCAGAAGCAATACCCGCTGATTCAGATATACTCGTTGAGAATATTTTCCAGCAGTTCCTGCCGGCCGGACTGCAATTTCGGCTCGCCTTTTTCCAGAATATATTTCTCCAGTTTAACGAAATCCATCTTCCCGGCCTCAATCTGTTTGCCCAGCGTGTTATCCCACCCGGCATAACGTTTCTGGATGGCCTTATCCATTACTTTATCCTTAATCATCTTGGACGCAATTTTAAGGCCGCGAGCAAAGGCATCCATCGCCCCGATATGAGCATAAAACAAATCCAGATTATCGATGGATTGCCGCCGTACATGAGCATCAAAATTCAGACCACCCGTGGTAAAGCCGCCGGCTTTAAGGATAATATACATCGCCAATGCCGCGTCATAAATATCCGTCGGGAATTGGTCCGTATCCCAGCCCAGCAGCAAGTCGCCGCGGTTGGCATCGACCGAGCCAAGAATTCCATTGGCCGCCGAAAACGCCAGCTCATGATGGAATGTATGGCCCGCCAGGGTCGCGTGGTTAGCCTCGATATTCATCTTGAAATACCGCACCAGATCATATTTTTGGAGGAACGCGAAGCAGTTTCCCGCATCAAAATCGTATTGGTGTTTGGTCGGTTCTTTCGGCTTGGGTTCAATATATAATTGACCTTTAAATCCGATTTTCTTCTTGTGATCCACTGCCAGGTGCAGCAGCATGGCCATGTGGTCCAATTCCCGCCCCATGTCCGTATTCAGCAGCGTGTCATACCCTTCACGTCCGCCCCAGAACACGTACCCCTCACCACCGAGTTCTTTGGTGATTTCCATCGCCTTTTTAATCTGACTGGCCGCGTAGGCAAACACGTGTGGATTGGGATTAGTTCCCGCCCCGGCCATAAAACGGGGGTGCGAAAACGCATTCGTGGTTCCCCAGAGGCATTTAATTCCGGTATCTTTCTGGAGCTTCTTCGCCAGTTTAACAATCTGGTCAAGCCGTTTGTTGGTTTCGGCAAGATTGTCTGCCTCAGGTGCGATATCACGGTCATGGAAGCACCAATAATTCACCCCCAGTTTGCCAAAGAATTCAAATGCCGCCTGCATCGTCTGCTCGGCCTTCTGCATCGGGTCAGAGGCGACATTGTAACTGCGAAGAATGGTATTGGCACCGAATTGATCCGCCCCCAGCCCCTTAAAGGAATGCCAGTAACACACTGCAAACCGCAGATGGTCGGCCATGGTCTTGCCAAGGACTTTCTCTTTGGGGTTGTAGTGTTTAAAGGCCAGCGGATTTTTTGATTTCGGGCCTTCGTATTTGACCTTTTTGACTTCCGGGAAGAACTCAGTCATTGTAACCTCCTGAAATTAACGATTGGTATTATTAAAGCTTTTTTCAATGCCGGCATTATATCCGATAGCTCCAACGCCGGCGTATTTAAAACTGTCTATTGGTAAATTTTAAACAGAATCGCCGGCCAGCACCGCCGCCAGTGTCTGCTTCCATCGGGCATATGCCTGCTTACAGGTCGAGGCGATTGCCGCATCCGGCTCAACGGTCTGGAGCTTGTTGAGGCTGGCAAATGCCTCCGATGCAGAGCGATATAGACCTGCCCCGAGTCCGGCCCCGCGAGCGGCACCCTGCGAGCCGTCGGTATTATATAGTTCCACGGATGCTCCGGTCAGCGATGCGAACGTCTTGGCAAAGATATCCGACAGAAACATATTTGCCTTACCGGCCCGCACCGTCTCAACCCGCAGACCCATATTATTCATAATCTCCAGCCCGTAATTCAGGGCAAAAACAATTCCTTCCTGCGAGGCTCGCAGCAGATGTCCAAGCTGATGCGTATTTAGCGCCAGATGATGCACCGAAGCCCCAATATTTTTATTATCGAGTGTCCGTTCAGCGCCGTTGCCATACGGCAATACCACCAGCCCCTCGGAGCCGACGGGGATTTTGGCGGCTATAGCATTCATTTCCGGGTAATCCTTGCCGGCCATCACCGTGTGCTTCAGCCAGCTATTGAGCCTCCCGACGCCATTGACACAAAGCAGAACGCCGTTGCGAGCCGCAGCGGGGGTGTCATTGACATGCAGAAACGCATTGACGCGCGATTGGGTATCATATGTGGCCTTATCGGAAATACCATAGACTACACCACTGGTCCCCGCAGTCGCGGCAATCTCTCCCGGATTCAACACATTCAGCGACAGGGCGTTATTGGGCTGATCTCCCGCCCGATAGGTTACAGGTGTCCCTTGCTGAAGCCCCAGTTCGGCCGCTGCCCCCGCGGTCAGTTGCCCCTGTGTCCCAAATGTCGGCACCAGTTCCGGCAATACCGATGGCTCAAATCCGTAATACTTCATCAGAATATCCGCCGGCTTGCGATTGACAAAATTCCACATAATCATTTCCGACAGGCCCGACGCCGTAGTCACCGCCTGCCCGGTCATCTTCATCGCCACCCAATCCCCCGGCAGCATGATTTTAAACACCCGCTTAAAATGCTCAGGTTCGTTATCTTTAACCCATTTCAATTTCCCGGCCGTAAAATTCCCCGGCAGGTTCAGCATGTATTTCAGGCACATCTGGCTGCCGATACCCTCGGCGGCCTTCTGACCAATCCCCACCGCCCGGCTGTCGCACCAGATAATCGACGGGCGAATCACCGCCATTGATTTATCCACACACACCAGCCCGTGCATCTGGTAGCTGATGCCAATGGCCTTGATATCGGCAGGGCGGGCCTTTGATTCACTCAAAACCCGTGCCGTTGCTCCTTTCAGGGCCTCCCACCACATCTGCGGGTCCTGCTCGGCAAATCCCGGCTGAGGGCTGCTGATGGGCATTTCCGTCTGGGGCCAGGAGCAGGAAGCTACCGATTTGCCCGTCTGGGCATCCAGAAGTGTCGCTTTCACCGATGAGGTGCCGCAATCATAACCGAGCAGATACATAATCAGGCTCTCCGTTAAACAGGCATAATCTACAGTTACAAACGAATACAGCGTAAAACGAAACCTTGAAAAGTCAAGTCTGAAGTTGGCCGGTGGTAAATTTCAAACATCATGCCTGCACAGGGTTCGTAATGCTGTCTATCCGCAAAAACCGGCACTCAGTTCGTCTGAACCACCACCACACCCGCCGAATAGCCCGGCATCATAAATCGAAGTACCTGTCCGCTGAGCCCCGCAATTTTGGCCTTAAGCTGCACGGCATCCGGCTCCGCCAGCGTATTGCGGGCCGAAAGTGAACCAGGAGCATAATAAAGCATATATGACGATCCAGGCACAAAAGAGGTATGTATTTCATACTCCACGGATTTTGACGAAGTATCCGGATTGACAATCTGGAGATAGAGAGTTTGTCCATCCTCGGACAAAGTCGAAACCACATTCAAGTTCATGTCAGCCCCGGTTGTTTCCACACAGTTTGGACCATAATGGTCATGCCACAATTGCATCACCTGATAATTGGGTGCGGGGAACCAGCCGGAGTGATCGAAATTGATAAACGCATTATCCCAGCCCGAAGCCGAAGTGTGTCGCAAAAACAGGGCAGGCCCGCCGATTTCAAACACATCCCCCGTCCGTTCAAAGGCATTCAGTAGCCCGCCCGCATACAGTCCGGTACGCCAGTCGGTGCTCTGGGCGTTCCATTCCGACATATAAATCCGGATGTTCGGATTGGCCGAATTGGCAATATAAGCCCCCAGCGTTTCAATAAACGCCTCATAACTGCGAGGTCCGGCCTTGAAATTGGACGCATCTTCATAATGGTGTGTACTGATATAGTCAAACAGGGTCCCGCAATTATCAATCAGCGTGCGGTTCCAGTTCTGGTCATAACTGCCGCTGCCGCAGGCAATCAATTGGATGCCGGGATCTGCTGCCCGCATGGCCGGGGCAAATGTCTTGACAATATCAATATAGGCATTAATGCCTCCGCCCCAGCTTGTGGACCAGACTTCATTATCAATTTCCCAGTATTTGACGTTGTAGGGTTCCGGATGTCCGTTGGCCGCCCGTACCGCACCCCAGGGCGAATCCGCCGGCCCGTTGCAATATTCAATCCAGTCCAGTGTATCCTGAAGATACTGCTCAGGTGTCAGTTTATAGGGAATCGCCACCCCGCATGTCCCATTCAGCAGGCCGGTGTTAATCACCAGCAGGGGTTCGGCCCCGATGGCCTCACACATCCGCAAGAATTCATCGGTTCCATACGAATTCGTATCCTGATCATCCCACAGGCTGATGGGGTATTTTCGGTGTTCGTACTGCCGACCAATCCCATCCTTCCAGAAATAAGCCGAAGCGTAGCACCCGCCTGGCCAGCGGATAATCGAGGGCCGAAGCCCTTGAACCGCTGCCAGCAGATCAGGCCGATAACCACCGACATCCAGAGCATCCTGCCCCATAAGACTGACCTGATCGATTAAGACGGTGCCTGCCCCCAACAAAGTGATTCTCAGGCTGCCGTCATCTGTTGCCGCTGATGAGGTAATCTGGAACGGATATTCCATCCACGCCTCTGTTGGTGCAGCCAATATTGCCTGCCCGACAACGGTGTTATTGCCAAGCAGCTCAATTCTGACACCTCCTGTAAGTGTTCCCTTCATCCATATTGAACCCTGATACAGTTGCGGAATAAATGAAAACTTATCCTGCACCAGCCCCGTTTCGCTGCTGTCACTGATGATCTGCACACTGTAGTCATCATTGAGTGCATCGGTACTCATGGTTCCCTGCCCGGTGCCGAACAAAGTCCAGAATTCCGCACCAAACGCCGTCCCCGGAAGGGCGGGCAGCCCGCTGAATAGAATCGTCGAGTCCGCGATAGTTTTAACCTGAATATTACGGAACCGTGCCTGAGTCGCCCATGTTCCCACACCGACTTTACCGGCCAGATGCGGATTGCTGCTATCTATAAAGTCAATTAATGGATATGAATTGTTCGGCTCATTCAGCCAGACTTGAAAATGATTGCCTTCGCAGCGAATACGAATGCTGTTCCACAGGCCTTGTATGATGTTTCCGGAAACCGAAGTCCCCGAAACCGTACTCCGGCTGCCGTTGATTTCCTTCTCGATGGCGTGAGCGGTATTATTCCATCCACCCAGATTGAGCCAGTAAAAGTTGTCGCCGTCCGCATAACGGAATGGGATGAGAAAGCCTTCATTGCCACCATCCCTTTGAGCCTCAAGGGTCAATTCATAATCCTGCCAGGCTGTGTCCCCAAACGCCAGCCGCACATCCGTCGAAAGGCCGGATTGGACCAGTTCGTCCCCCTGGTCGCCCGTTTCAATCGTCCAGACCCCGCCTCCGGCCCCGGTCATCTCAAAACTGCGATTCCAGACCAGTTCACCCCACAACCCGCCGTTGACCGAATGATAAATATGCTCCAGAAAATGCCCGTAAATTTTCTCGTCAATCGTATTTAGGACATTGGCTGTATTGACAAAGAATGGCTGTTCGGATTTCTGAATCGATCGCGGATACAGAGCCGAATCATAGGTCAATGTTTCCTGGAGCCAGTCCGTATAAAATTCAATGAAATTCAAGGGAGTATCCGTAACCAGCCACAGGTTACTTAGCAGGGCGAAATCTTCCAGATTAATGGTACAGTCCAGATTATAGTCTGCTTCCAGATACCCCCATACTCCGCAGGATTCTTCAAGGACTGTCACTTCGACATCCCGTACCGGGATATTATTATATTGAGGATCATTGCTTTGGGTAGCATGCTGAATAAAATATGCCTCACTGGTACTCAATCCCATATCGGCGATATGCATTTGTACGGTTTGAGGCTGTGCCCAGTTTTGTGTCGTAAAGGTCAGTGTCTTACTCTGTCCGGAACCATTGCCCACACTTAATCCCATTGGCGGCATAACAGTTATGTGAACCGTATCCATCGGTGCCTGCAGCAGCACAATCTCATAACTGTCGCCCTGGCTGGGATTATCTTTAAACAGCAGCGTCTTGCCATCTGATTCGGTGATATCCACCAGCGGGGGACTGATCCTATCCGGGCCCCATTGATAATGATTTGCGACATCCTGAGCAGTCAGCGCCGTATTATAAATCCGAAATTCATGAATCGAACCCGCCCACTCCGGGTCACTGCTGTAGCCGCCCTTGCCCAGATAAGCCATCGCCCGGCTGATTCCGCTGATGGAGTCGCCGCTGGTTAATGGTTTGGTTCCGATGAACTGCCCATCGATATAAAACGTGATGTGGGTACTGTCCAGCGTGGCGACAAAATGATGCATCAGGCCGTCATCATGTTCCATCCCAGCTGCGACGGCATCTTCCTCGCCCCACGGCGAAGAATCCAGCGACCGCGTCTGGATGGCCGCACGGCTGGCATTGTCCCCGCGTGCCGCCGACATAAACAAATAGTGATACCCAAAATTCGACGAAGCTCCACCTTCAGAGCTGCCGTTGCCTCCGAAATACGATATCATCGTATAGCCTGTATTGCCCCCGGCCTTGGATGTAAACCACAGTTCTGTCGTGACTGCATCATAGGAATTGATTGCTATCACGTCTCCGGGCATCGACATCCAATCGTTGACTCCGTCCAGAATCAGCGAACCGCCGGACACGACGGCGTCCCCCTCAAGTGTCCCGTCCGCAACCCCAATGGAATCCTGTGTGCCGCTGTCAAAACTATAGCGATGAACAAGTTCTGCCCAGGCCGGGCAAGCCAGAAATGCAATTGTTAAAACAATATGAATAGCTGACAACAGCCTCATACGACCTCCTTATAAAATTATGCACTGACTCTGAGAATGATATCCAGAGCCCAGTGATGACATTGTCTATAAGTATATGCCAAAAATTCAGTATTTTTATCAAAAAAAGAGAAAACTTCTTTGAAAAATATTTCTCAAAATAATATGGAGCAAATTACTCCTTTTCACGGATTAAAGGAACAAAACGAACCGGCATCATGGAACGTTTGCTAATCTTGCCTTTGGGGTCTTTTTTGACCAAAATCAGTTGCTGGCCGTCCCTCTGTTCGCCAACCGGAATAATCATTTTGCCGCCGGGTTTTAGCTGCTCCAGCAGCGGCTGAGGGATTTTATCCGGGGCACAGGTCACGATAATCGCATCAAACGGAGCATACTCCGGCCACCCCTTATACCCATCGCCAATCTTGACCCGAATCGTGTTGTATTCATGTTTCTTGAATACCTCAATCGCCCGCTCCCCCAGCGGCTTAACGATTTCAATACTGAACACATGCGGCGTAAATTCATTCAGCACCGCCGCCTGATACCCCGAGCCGGTCCCGATCTCAAGCACCCGGCTGTTGGGATCCAGTGCCAGTACACTGGTCATATACGCCACGATAAACGGCTGGGAAATTGTTTGGTCGTACCCGATAGGCAGCGGCGAGTCAACGTATGCGTTTATCTGTTGATCGAATGGCACAAACCAGTGCCGTGGAACATTCTGCATAGCTTCTAAAATCTTTGGAGTGTTGAGGTTATAATAGCGGCGAATTTCACTGACCATTTGTTTACGGTCCTGCTGGCGTTCTTTGGTGCGAGGTCGATTCCACACCATCGATTGATTGGGTTCTGCCTGCTCTGTTGACTTCTGGTATTCAAGTGTCGATTTGTCTGTATTTAAGGTGGAATTATCGCCCGTACCGCCCCGGCAGGAAAGAAACAGGCCTCCCGCAAAACAAAAAATCAAATTAAGATAAATAGTCCTCATGGTTACACCCTGACACTCATTTTAACGTGGTTGTCTTGATTGATACAAGGAGAAAAAATTCTCGTGCCCGGACATTGCTTATTATCTACCAAAGCGATACAATATTGCATGTTTCGCGTACCAAAGCCATGTTGCCGAAAGAACCAATATCGATTTTGGACAGTGGAAAGGAAACCGTATGAAGACATGTCTCAAATCAGCAACTATCGTCATTCTCGCAACCGTAGTTTGTATGCTCTTCGCCGCAGAATCAGAAACAGGCACATCACAGAGCAGTCAGGGCAGACAAGGATTTAGCCAATGGTTCGTCGAATTGGAACAAGCCTACCAGAACAACAATCAGGAAAAAATCGGAGAACTGATTCAACAGGTCAAACAGAGTCCCGAAGCGTTCCAGCCGGCCGCCGGGGGACCTCTGCCGGAAAGACAGCGTGGCTCCGGCCGGAGAACAGGACCCTCGCAGGGCGGTTCAGAATATGAAAAAGCCCCCATCCCCAAAAATGAGAATGAAAAGACAATCCTTGCTGTTTTGGATGATATCACTGCCAATCAGCGCTATTTGAATGTGCCGCAAAATGATGGCCGTCTGCTCCGCCTGCTGGCCGAATCGATGAATGCCAAACAGGTCGTCGAACTCGGCACTTCGACCGGCTATTCCGCGATCTGGCTGGGCATGGCGCTCCAGAAAACCGGTGGCAAACTGACAACGTATGAAATCGACGCTGAGCGTGCCGCCGCTGCACGGGCCAATTTCAAAAAGGCAGGTCTGGCCGATATTATTACCGTCGTCGAAGGCGACGCTCACGAAAGGCTCAACCAGTTCAAGGACTCCGTGGACATTGTCTTTCTTGATGCCGACAAAGAAGGCTACATCGATTATCTCAATAAACTCCTGCCGCAGCTTCGTCCCGGCGGACTGATTATCGCTCACAATATTACCCCCGGCAGTGCCGACCCCCGTTATATCGAGGCCATTACCACCAATCCCGACCTCGAGACTATCGTTCGTTCCGGCGTCAGTCTGACCCTGAAGAAAAGATAATCGCGGCAAATCCTCTGCGGATAACGAAAGAACAAGCGATGCAGCCAGCGCCCCAAAGAGAACTGTCGCTTTTTGATTCGACCTGTATTATCGTAGGGATTATCATTGGCGCAGGGGTCTATCAAATGGCCCCGGATATTGCCAAAGGTGCTGGCTCCGGATGGGGCGTTATTGCAATCTGGGTCGTCGGCGGTCTGCTTTCATTCTGCGGTGCCTTGAGCTATGCGGAACTGGCCTCGACCTATCCCGATCACACTGGCGGCGACTATGTCTATCTGACCAAGGCCTATGGCCGGCCGGCAGGTTTTCTCTTCGGCTGGGCCCAATTAGTCATCGTCCGTCCCGGCGATATCGCGGTCATGGCCTTTGCCTTTGCGACCTATGGCCGCCGGATTTACGACCCGCTGGCCGCTCATCCCCAAATTAGCCAGCGTCTCTTTGCCGCTGCTGCCGTCATCGCCCTGACAGGAATCAATATGCTCGGCATCCGGCAGGGCAAGGGCACCCAGAACCTCCTGACGACCGTCAAAGCCCTCGGGCTTCTGGCCATCGTCATAGTTGCCATTGCAGCACCCGCCAATACCACCCCGGCCCAGCCTGTCGAACCGCTGCCGGCAAGTCTGGCCCTCATTTTTGTCCTGTTTGCCTACGGCGGTTGGAACGAAATGGCCTATGTGGCCGCCGAGGTCAAAAATCCCCGCAAGAATATCGTCCGATCCCTCGTGGCTGGTACCGGAACTGTGATGCTGTTGTATCTTCTGGTCAACGGTGCCTTCCTTTACACCCTTGGCTATCAAGGTCTGGCCGCATCGCAGGCAGCCGCCACCGACACCGTCGTCGCCGTCTTCCCCGCAGCAGGCTCCCGGCTCATCAGTGCCCTTGTCTGTATTTCCGCTCTCGGTGCGGTCAATGGTCTGATTTTCACAGGTGCCCGTATTTCCTATGCCCTCGGCAGTGAATACCGGATGTTCCGCCTTCTGGGAGACTGGAACCCCCAACGAGGCACACCGCTGCCGGCCCTGGCCGTCCAGGGACTGATTGCTCTGGCCCTGATTCTTGTATTCGGCGGATATATCGATGCCGTCCTTTATACCGCCGCCGCAGTCTATGCCTTCTATCTGGCCACGTCCTTATCGGTAATTGTCCTCCGTTTCAAAGAGCCACGTCTCGAACGGCCATACCGAGTAACCGGCTACCCCATCACACCGCTGATTTTCAGCGCAGTCTGTGCCTTCCTGATCTACAGTTCCATTACTTATGCTCTGGCAATCAAACCCGTCAGCCTCATTGTTCTGATAGCGGCTCTTGTTACAGGCATCTTAATTTACGGATTCACCGAGAGCCGCAAGCCGCCGTTATAGAAAAATCAAGTGATACCCTACGGCAAAAACCGCGACATCCACAATCGCATGGCTCACATAGCCGGGCCAGATAGACTGATATCTCAGGTAACACCACGACCAGAGCGCCCCCCCAATAAAAATCCCCAGCGATGCAGCCGCCACAACCAGCCACCCAAGATAAATTTGCATGGCGATAATATGATGCAGCGTAAAGCACAGTGCCGATGCCCCGATGGCTGCCCAGCCCGGCATAAACTGCCTGCATTGCCGGACAACAAACCATCGCCAGACATATTCTTCAAGGATGGAATTGATTAAAATCCAGTATGCCGCCCCGGCCAGGTAACGAACAGGACTTGCCAGTCCGACACGAACTGCCATATCCCGAACCACCTCCGGTTCGATGAGCATTTTCCCTAATGTCAAGTACAGTGCAAAGATAAAGACGCTGATTAAAATCCCCAATCCGGCCGCCGTCCCGAATCCCCCATGTTTTGGCGGTGACCAGCCGGGTTTTTGCTTATCTATGACAATCAGCCAGAACAAAGGCAAGAGCAATATCCAGCATTTAGATGCTGCGAAAACCAATTGTCCCCACATCTGGTTTGGCGCAATAACCATGGCCGCCAGAATACCAATGCTGGGCGCTGGGACCAGTAATAATAATGACAGCAACGCTGATTTTTTGATCATAACTCGTGTTCGAACAGAAGCTAACACATTACCAGATGCCGACTATACTCTTTTTCCCATCCGGGAACAAGTATTTTATGGACGCGTCGCTTTTTGGGGGAAGTTGTTTTTGAGAGGCAGTCCCCTCTGGACAGAATTCCATCTTTGCGGTATAAATGCCCCAATTCAATCGCTTAAATATGGAGAACCAATGAATCAGCAAAACGAATCTGTTGCGGAAATGACTCTCAGAGTCATTATATTGGGAATGATCCTGTCAATGGTTCTGGCCGCCGCCAATGCGTATCTTGGTCTTTTCGCCGGAATGACCGTCTCGGCATCCATCCCGGCGGCTGTGGTCTCGATGGGGGTGTTCCGAATGCTGCGTAAAGCGTCTATTCTTGAAAACAACCTCGTCCAAACGGCCGCCTCCGCAGGCGAATCGGTGGCTGCTGGTGCGATTTTTACGTTGCCGGCCTTGTTGATTCTCGGATTCTGGACAGAGATGAACTTTCTTTATGTAACGCTATTGTCCGGCCTGGGGGGTCTGTTGGGGGTGCTGTTTACCATTCCGCTTCGCAGGTCGCTGATTGTCCAGGAAAATCTCCAGTTCCCCGAAGGCGTTGCCACCGCCGAAGTCCTCGAGGCCGGCCAAAAAGGCGGCAAAGGGCTGGCGGTATTGGTCAAAACCGCCATTGCCGGGGCCGTGTATAAAACCGCAGGCCTCGGCATCGGGCTGTGGCCCGAGGCAATGGAAGGCGCAACCCGTGTTTCCGGCTGGCTCCTCTATGGCGGCATCGGTCTAAGCCCCGCCCTCATCAGCGTGGGATTTATTGTCGGCCTGAATATCGCTGTCCTGATCTTTGTCGGCGGGGCGTTGAATTGGCTGGCTGCCATTCCCATCTATTCACTTGTAACAGACTTTCCGGCCGATCAGGGCGTTGTCAGTTCTGCCTATTCCATCTGGAAGGAACAAACCCGCTATATCGGCGTTGGCGCCATGGTCATCGGCGGTCTGTGGACGATTTTCCAGATGCGCCGCTCGCTCCTGTCAGGAATTTTCAGCGGCTTGCAGGCATACAAGAAAACGTCTAGCGAGAATCAACAGGTGCCCAGAACCGAAAAAGATATCCCGATGAAGTGGGTGCTGTGGTTGACGGTATTTTCCATCATTCCGCTATTTGTTTTGTATGAGGTGTTTATCAAAAGTACCACTGTTTCGCTGACCATGGCGGCCTGTATGGTTGGTGCTGCATTTATCTTTTCGGCGGTGGCCGGCTATATGGCCGGACTGGTCGGCTCTTCCAATAATCCCATCTCCGGCGTAACCATTGCCACAGTGTTGTTCTGTTCGATGCTGTTAGTCGGGTTGATGGGTAAAGGATCCGTCAACGGTCCAGCCGCAGCCATTATTGTCGGCAGTGTGGTATGCTGTGCCGCGGCTATCGCCGGGGATAATATGCAGGATCTTAAGACCGGCCATATCGTCGGGGCAACCCCCTGGCGTCAGCAGACGGTACAGATTATCGGAACCCT
>JBDKVE010000085.1:0-7939 GCA_039679345.1 Anaerohalosphaeraceae bacterium | reverse complement strand
ATTTTCCACCGCCGCCGGGACAGACTGCTTCGATTCCGTTTGCCGATCCCAAGGACAGGGCTGCGGTCCGCGAGGATCAAACGCCGCCTTCATCGCCGTATAAAGCGGCCACGGTTCAAACAGGGGCAGGCTCGAATCATATCCGGGATTAACCGTCGTCGAAAACGGGGCAATCCGTTCCGGCTGAATCCCCGGCTTACCTTCAATATATGGACCGAAAAACACCCCATCGGTCAGTTCGAGCTGTTTTTTGGATAACTCCTTCAATCCCACCGGCATCGGCTTAATCCCGTGCCAGAATAAATTCACCGTGTTGCAGATATCCGCATCGTTTTCACGCAATTTTCGCAACAGGGCATAACACTCCACACCCAGCGCATCCATCCGGTCGGTAAAACTGCGATAGGCCCGGTCACCAATAAACGGCTCATAGTATGACGCTGGCCCGAAATACGCACTGCCGCCTTCGGTCACTCCCCATAACTTGCCGACGGGCCCAGGCTGTTCATAATCCCGACCGCAATGTATCGTGTACACACTCAGCCGCCCATTCAAATCCCGGTCACCATCGCTTTGAATCCATTGTCGGGTCGGGTCAAGCTGTGCAGCAATTTTGCACAAATCATCAATTTTATCGTAGATTTTTTCCTGATACTCACTGGAAGCCCGGCTTCGCAGTACGCACCACACCTCGTTGGACACACTCCAGCCAACCACGGAGGGATGATTCCGGTCGCGCAGGACCAGATTGCGGATATGCTCCTGATTGCGCTGCCAGAAAATCTCGGAATCATAGTTCAAGTCGCAATGACTGGCAAAGATGCCGCTTTCGTCCATCACCAGCATTCCCATCTCATCGGCCAGGTCATAATAGTACCGCGGGTGCGGCATCGCATGAGGTCGAATCAGGGTTACATGAGCCTGCTGTGCCAGCGTGTACCACGCCCACACATACCGCCGCGACATCGCCTGAACACCCATAAAATGCCAGAAATCGTGCATCATCCTGACGGGCTTGCCGTTGAGCAGCAAATCGCCATCCCGCAATTCCAACTCCCGCCACCCGAATCGTGTGTACTGCCGGTCAACAGATTTGCTATCCTCAATCACCTCCGCCACTGCCGCGTACAGATTCGGCCGGCCGAGCGTCCATATCGTCCACAGTTTCAGCCGCTCATCCACGACTGTTGTTAAATGAAAGGTATAACTTGCCCCCGCCTCTATCTCCACCACCTCCGAAGACAATCGTAAAACCTCACCCCCCAGCGAGCTGACAATCTCCGACGCTTTGTACACATTATCCGCCGACAAATCCGTGCCGTTAATCCATGGATACACCGGAACCTGCACCTGTACCGACCGCTTCTTTGGGCTGTCATTGGTCACTTCCACATCCACGGACAATTCATTCCGGCTGACTCGCGGCATGACTAACACATCCGCCACACGCACTTCGGGCTTGGCGATCAGATATACATCCTGCCAGACCCCGATTGCATCAGTCAGCCAGAAACTGCCCGTCGGATACGTAAAGCTGCCGTAAGTCCCTTTCTCACGGAACAGTTGGCCGCCTCGTATCCCCAGTAAAATGGTATTGTCTTTTCCACACTCCACTGCCGCCGTAATATCCAGCACGCCCGGCAAGGCATTATCAAAATGCACCCCCACCCGCCGGCCGTTCACAATTACTGCACATTCCCCCGATACCGCCTCCAGATGCAGGAAAATCCGCCTGCCCTTCCAGTCATTCCGAACCATCACCAGTCTTCGCAGCCAGCCCATCTTGACCTGATTCCACCGCTGGGGATAACTGGGAAACGTCCGACTGTCCATCCCTTCGCCGCTGCGGTCATGCAGAAGGGCATTGACATTCCACGGCGACGGCACCTTGATTTTGACCGCATCCCAGCCATTGTCTGTGGGCTCCGGCAGCTCCGGCGCCTTGCCCTGCCCATCCTGCCACCCTGCAGGCAGTTCCACCGGCTGAAAATCCCATCGCCCATTCAGGCAAATCGCATCTCGAAACAGCCGCTCCATATCGGTTACAATAGCCTGCGTCGGTGCAAAATCCCGTTCAAATACCACGCCGCTTGGTTCCTGAATCGTTGCGGCTGCTGCACCGTTCATAATGAAACCCGCACCCAAAATAGAACAGATAATCCTCTGTCGCCAAAAATGAGTTGTCATCATATACTTAATCCTTGTCAACAAGGGATAGTTCGCCTCCGCATTGCACCTCCTCCAAAACGAAACAGCCTTTTGCATTTTCAACCACGTGCAAACCCGGTTACTTGTCCGCTTCCTCACCGATATGCCGCAGCCAGATAAAATACAGGCCCCCAAGCGACACCAGGAAGATGACCAGTGTAATTCCAAAGGATCGATAGCTTTTAATCAGAAGCTGCATTGGCAGCAGAAACAAGGTAATCTGCCAGCCCAGCGCAAACGGAACTGCCCAAACGTCACGCTTGTGTTCCAATTCCATCTTCTCTTGCACCTTCGGGGGCAGGATATTTCGGAACGACCCCCACAACCCAAACGGCCGTGTCGTGCGATAGAAGTGCTCCAGCACTGCACGGTCCGTCGGCTGGGTCAGATACGCACCAACGACTGATGCCGCCAGTCCAATCGATGCCATCACCAGCAACTGAAGCCTTGGATCCATCTCGGGCATAAACAGGCGCTGCCCAATCGCCGCAATAATTCCGGCAATCGTCCCAATGGCAAACCCGCCGCCATTGAACCGCCACCAGTAAAACCGCAAAATCGTCGGCATCATCAGCCCGCCGCCCAGCGCCATAATGAACCAGTCCCAGATATCATTGATATTCTTGACCGAATAACCGAACAGAAAGCTGATCACCACCAGGGCCGCCCCAAACAACCAGCTCACAAAAATCAATTCCTTCTGTGTCGCCTTGGCATGAATATGCCCCTGATACACATCTCGGGTGAAAAAACCTACCGCCATAATTACAATTGAGCCAAATGTGGACAGGCAGGCCGCCAGCATCGCCACAATAATAATCCCGCGAAGGCCCACCGGAATACTGTACAAAACCACAGCCGGGACGATACGCTCGGGATTAATGGTTCCATCAAAACTCAGCAACGGCAGTTTTGTCGCCCAGTCGGTTCCCAGCAGCCGGGTCAGACCTTCAATCAAGTCCGGGGAATACGCCGCCGGGGAGTGAATGATTCCCGACAGCACGTCTTCCCACTGGCTCTTGGTGGCCGATGCAAAATGCGTCTTAATCAATGCCGCCGCGTCCGCAAGAATAGTCTGATCGGGAAATAAATCCTTAATCATAAACAAGCCCAGCACCGCAAAGGCCATCATCATCGGCCAGCGAATCATCATCAGTGCGGTCCAGAAAAATGTCAGCTTGCTGCATTCTTTATCGCTGCGGGCGCCGAAATAGCGAGGTTCGCCGCCCGTCCCCAAACCAAAAAAGATATTTCGCAGCAGGTAGGCTATGGCAAACGCCATCAGGTAGCGATACTGCTCGTAGCCTTTGGGCATCGTCGTCAGCCAACTGCACGAGGAATGCATCCAGTCCTTCTGCCCGGTCACCTCGTATGCCAGCGCTGCAAGCTGTTCCTGGCCGGAGATTTTCATGAACGTCAGAATAGATACCGCCACCACCGCCACCAGAATCAACAGTGACTGAAACAGATCTACATAAACCACCCCATAAAAACCCGATATCAGGGTATAGAGCGTGGCTACACCAATCATGATTATCGCGCAAATCAGGGGGGAGAAAGGAATATAAAAAGATAAAAACAAACCCGCCCCTTTGATCAGATAAGCAATCAATCCAACCGCAGAAGCAATCGCCGCCGCCGCCGCCGCCATCCGCGCAAAACGCCCCCCGAACGTATCCCCAAATCGGTAAATCATCCACTCGGCATTGGTCACCACACCCGACCGGCGGTGCCACTTGCCCGTCCACAGCATCATCACCACCAGCACCAGAACCGCCCCGCCGCGAAATTCAATATACAGTCCCCGCGGCCCCAGCATATACAGAAATGAAACGATAATCATCGTCCCGGTCATATCAAAAAAACTGGCCATCCCCGAAATTCCCAGCGCCCACCACGGCAACTGTCTGCCCCCGATCAAATAATTCTCCATGCTGGCCGATGCCCGCTTCTTTAAATACAGGCTGATCCCTACCAGCCCCATAAAATAGAGCACAATAAACGAATAGTCTCCAATGGATAAATACTGCATACAATCCCTTTGTTCCTTGACTTCGTTTGTTTTAGACGTTCGGGGTACTCTGACCGCCTGTCATAGACGCAGCATACAGGCTTATTTTATTGCGTTTTTTCCCGTTCGACAAGGTTAATATAAGATCAGGCCAGAAACTCCAAAGTTACAATCTTTCTGGGGGGAATCTCAGACCGGCACCAGCCGGCGGCATCCAGCGACAAGGCCCGGACCTCGCATTCTTCCAGTGTCACCAGCCGTACCGCCTGCCAGAGCTTCCGGCCGGTTCCCGGCAGGGCCATATCCTTTTGCTGACGCTGCACGGGACTGTCAGTCTGTGATGGCTGAGCGTATCCGCCATTGAGCCGAATCTCAGCGCAAACCAGCCGGGAAAACGGATTAAACAGCCGTACGATCCAGCCATTACCGTTCTCGCTCCGTTTGACGGCACTGACATGCAGGGTATCCGGTAATACCTCCAGGAAGGACTTGCGGACCGGCTCTGTTCCCGCATCCGTCGGCGCCGTCTGGGCAATGACCAGCGGTTGATTAAACTGCTCAGCGGCCTTCCACACATCCGCCGCATCCCACCTGCCCGCATGAGGCATCACAGCATACCGAAACCGATGCGTCCCCAGGCACTGCGAACTCTTGTCTATGCGGCTGTAATCGATCATTTCCTGTGTCACACAGATGCGAAGCGGAAATGCTCGAAGCAGGGTCAGTCGCAATTCCGGCCGTTCCTCGTCGGTGGCGTGATAGGCCTTAAGCCCTTCATTCAGCAGCGCTACACCATAGACACCATCGCTTATATCCACAAAGGAATTCATCGGCTGTTCTGTTTGCGGAGGCTCGGTATAAGTCGTTGAATACGGCATCCGAACCGTCCGATGGATTACATCAAACTGTCCCTGGACATCCACCGCATCAGCCTTAATCTGGCAGGGAAAGACCACCTGCAGATAATGATCCTCCACCGTATTAGTCACCTCGGTTTCAATCTCCACCCAACGCTGTCCTTTGCGCAGTGTGATTATACCGACGATGGAAACCGGACGCATCACGGCACTGCGGGATTTGGCTTCATCCGACCGCCCTGCCGGAAGCAGCCAGTCAAACCGCACACGATAGGATGCTTCCAGTCCGTAATCGCCCATCAAAGACACCTCGGCCGTCTGGCCAAGCGTGGTGAATACCGCATTATTCTCTACTTCTTCATGCTGCCAGGGACTGCCCACTTCGGAGGTATCACGGAAATATCCCATCTGTTCATACCTCTGCCCGGTCTGTTTATCGATTATCGTCAGTGTTCCATTGGCATGCACCATCACCCGGAGATATTCATTTTCCATCGTATCGGGCACCGTAATCATGGTACTTGGGCGAGGTGGAGTTTTCTTGACCAGCGGCCGCACAAAATACAGTGTATAACCCAGCGCCGGGATGTTTTTCAACACCGCCCTGGTTCGGTATCGGCAGGTCAGAAACATATTGGCCGTATCATTGGGTGACTGGACAATCTGAAATGATGGACTGCCTCCGTGACTCTGAATCTCAACTTTGCCGCCGTTTTCATCCAGTAGTTCAAAATCTCCGGCCTCCCACTCCCGCGGCAGCTCCAAATGCAACGTCACGACATCATTGCGTTTAAACGGCGCCGGATTATAGACCAGAATCACCATGTCTTCCGCAGTGTGCGTGGAATAATCAATCGTACCGGCAATGTCCATCAGCGCTCGCTCGGCCACACAGGAGGCAATCTCACGACTCTGACGACTGCGAAACAGCATATCCTGACCGACAATATCCCGACTGCAGCCGCCGATGGAATCGTGCCCGTGGTTTTGAAGCAGCCAGTGATACGCCTGATCCAGAAATCCCTGCGGATACGACGCCCCCAACAGGCTTGCAAAGACCGCCAGCGGTTCGGCATACTGTGTCAATTCCCGCTCAGTCCTGAAATTATCCATTTTGAGATCCATCCGCGCCGAAATAATCCATCCAAACAGCGGGCTGGTGGAAGGCGAATCGGAATAATACCGCATTTCTCCATAACGTACCGGCAGTGTATGGTGAACACTCTCAAGAACCTGCTTTTGAAAGTCCTCAAAAGTGCTGTGAAAAACCTCCGCGGTATCCTGAAGCGTTCGGGAGCAGTCCCGAATCATCTGGACTTCCCGAATATCCGGGCAGGAAGAATCATGCCCGCAGGACCAGAACCGGTGCGGCGTGGTCCAGTCGCCGTTTTGCTCTTCAATGGCTCGCCGGGCGCTGGCCGGAATCGCGGACGATTGATAGATGAATTTGGGACGGGAATACTGGGCATCCTGTTCCTGATAGCGGCTGCCGATAAATTTGAAGGGTCCAAAGCCGCACCCCCACGGAATCACGCGATTATTGATATCTTTGATGTTCCAGTACACCGGCCGCTGAATGACATACCAGACATTATAACGCGGCCGGGCGGCCAGCCGGGATGTCACAATACGCGTCCCATCTGCACCCTGCCAGATATATTCCGAATGCGGCGCCACGTCGGTATTCACCCCGCGATAAAACGCCGCAAAGCGAATGCCAAAACCATCATAAATCTGCGGCATCTGGGAAATCTGCCCCCAGGAAAAAGGGGAATATCCCGTCTTGCTGACATGCCCGAAAGATCGGGCAATCTTATGCCCCAGCAGCAGATTGCGAACCAGCGATTCGCCCCCGACAGAAAACTCGTCCGGCAGGCAAAACCACGGCCCCACCAGCAATTTCTTGGCCGAAATCAGCGCCTGCAACTGTTCTTTTCTCTCTGGACGAATCTCAAGATAATCCTGTAGGGGTATCGTCTGAGAATCCAGATGAAACGACTGATACTGAGGTTCTTTCTCGAAGATATCCAGCAGCATATCCATCATATAAACCAGCATGGACCGCGTCCGCTGCATTGAAAAACGCCACTCCCGATCCCAGTGTGTATTGGAAATAAAATGGCATTGAATCAGGCTCTTGTTGCTCACCTGACCTTCGGACTGCCGGGCAGTCTTGCGATCGCCGTTGATTGCACTTTTCTCAGCCATAGTATGCTCACTGCTTACGACGCAATGATATTTAGTATTTCTTCAAAATCATGACAATAATAATTACATAATCCCAGCATTCCGCTGTCGAGGATATTGCCGTCGGCCAATCCGGCAGTTGGAAATCCCGCCAGGCGTACCGCACAAACTCCCGCCCCACTGTCTTCAATCCCCAGTACATGGCTATTCATGGTCTCGGGGATACCAAGCCCAACCCGGCATATCTCTGCATACAGCCATGGATGAGGTTTCGGAGACAACTCGCCCAGCGTTCCGGCCTGTCCTTTTCTTAACGGATAACCTGCGGTGATAATCGCATCATAAAAGTCCGCCGGATCCCCCATCTCCAGTGTTCGAAACGCCGAAACAATCTCCGGCCATGCCTTTTCATGCAATCCCGAGGTCACCAGCCCAATCTTGATTTGCCGCGATTTCAGTTCCAGCAAAAACTCTTTCAGCCCCGGCGAAGGCTTAAATGCCCCTTCCCTGCCGCGTCCCTGCATGATTTCATTCATTTGAAAATGCGTATGCAGGAAATAAAACTCCCGGGCCTGCTCGACAGTCTTATCCGGACAGTACTTGCGGATACAATAGTCCAGATGCTCCGATACACTGTGCCCGGATATAAACGGCAAATCCGCTTCGTCCAGCTCGA
>JBDKVE010000084.1:0-19234 GCA_039679345.1 Anaerohalosphaeraceae bacterium | reverse complement strand
CGTCCTCGCAAATGAGCCGGGGAATACTCCGAAATATACAAGGGTGACAGCATGGATGCGATGCCGACTCCTAACCCCCCCAGCAATCTGGCATAGACCAGAATCGCAACATTCGGAGGAATGGCCGACCCGATTGCGGAAACCAGAAAAAATACCGCTGCCAGAATCAGAATCTTTTTGCGGCCAAATCGGTCGCTGAGAACACCTGCAAAGCACGCCCCGATAATACAACCCAGCAGCGCCGAGGAGACCACCCAGCCTTCCATCATGCTGCTGAGATTGAATTTTGCTCGCAATGAATCGACCGTTCCGGAAATGACCGCTGTATCAAAACCAAACAGCAGGCCCCCCAGTGCGGCAATGAAGCATAATACAGACAGATAAAATAGACTCCCACCCTTATCTGAAACAGGAACGACTTCACACAGGCTATTACTTGGCATTGTTCAGCTCACTTGTATATTTTTTGTTCGTCGGTTACTTCGAAGCATTGTAACCGTACAATGCTTTCGAGGAAACGTATTTTGCGTCTGATTAATCTTATTTTACGACATTCCCCCTTGTTTTGCGTCGCCAGAGCCGCTATATATGAAAACAAAATGGTCACGATGGGAGCGCCGAACCGGAATCCAAATTAATCCTGCGAGGATTTCTTGAAAAAAGTAGTGCTACTAATTCCACAATCTCGTGAATATGAGCGAGGGCTTCTAAACGGCATTGCCCGATACTCACGCGTCCACGGCCCCTGGGCCACATACATGCGACTGCCCGATTATCAGGCCGGACATCCAAGCATTATTAACCATCTCAAACAGCTCTGCCCGGATGGATTTATTGTCAGAGTCCCCTTTTTCGGCAAGATCGAGCAAATATTATCGTTTAAAAAGCCGGTTATTGTAACGGATATAAAAAAACCGGTATCCGATCTTCATTCCATCGAGCC
Source organism: Anaerohalosphaeraceae bacterium (assembly GCA_039679345.1). Taxonomy (GTDB): domain Bacteria; phylum Planctomycetota; class Phycisphaerae; order Sedimentisphaerales; family Anaerohalosphaeraceae; genus Anaeroglomus. The sequence continues at coordinate 18,291 of JBDKVE010000084.1, read as the reverse complement.
GGACTGCATGCTGCCGGCCAAATTAGCGACCGACTATTTCTGGGCTAAAGGACATACTCGCTTTGGTTTTGTCGGATTTGCCAAATCCTATTGGTGCAAACAGCGGGGATATTATCTGGAACAGGCGGTTGCGGCCAAAAACCAGTCTTTGAGCCAATACTACAGTACTCTGGAACATGACCACCTGCTCGAAACAGAGCAGAAGAAGTTAATTCGATGGCTGACCGGATTGCCCAAACCCATCGCCATTATGACCACCAACTGTGATATGGCGCGTCATGTCCTGGAGGCCTGCAGGATTGCCTGTGTTTCGGTTCCGGAAGAAGTGTCCGTGCTGGGGATTGACAATGACCCCCTGATTTGCAACCTGTCTATACCCACATTATCCAGCATTGCTTACAATTTTGAGAAAGCCGGCTATGAGGCTGCCCATGTCCTGGAACAGTTAATGGCGGGGGCAAACCTGCCCATCCAGAAAATTATGATGCAGCCGACACATATCATCACCCGCGAATCCACCGACCGGAGTTTTATTGACGACAGTGACATCTCGAAAGCATTAACATTTATTCGGGAGCACAGTAAAACGATTGTCCAGGTGGATGATGTGGCGAATACCGTGGGTGTATCCCGCCGATTGCTGGAACGAAAATTCCACAGCCTGCTGGACCGTTCCATCTATTCCGAAATCATCCGCGTACGCATGAATCGGGCAGCTCGGATGCTTTCCGAGACCACTTTGCCGATCAATAAGATTGCGGTGGAATTCGGGTATTCCGAAGAGCGGTATTTTACGCGATGTTTTAAATCCGTGATGGGACTGTCGCCTTCAAGCTATCGAAAACGCTTTGTAAATACCGCATAAGCCGTACCCTGCATTTGACGGGGCAAAAAAAACGGGTTGACTGCACAAGTCTGCACAGTCAACCCATTTGAATAGCCTGCCTCGGAATTAATACACAGTACCTTCAAGCCAATGGGTGGCTATGATAACAAAATCGTTGAGGTTCACCCTGCAATCTTTGTTGATATCCGTACTGCGCGGCATTAGGCATTCCGGCCTTTTGTAAAATGCAATATCATCGATATCTATTGTACCCGGGTCTGTTGTAAAGTCCGTCGTGGCTCTGAACTGGATATATTTAATCGGAACAGGCGTGTTTATCTCACTCAGGTTCACCACAATCTGCGCCCATTGTCCAACAGGCTGGTCCACTGAATCCGGGAACAGGGAAAACCAATAGATGGCAAGCGGTTGCTTCTGCTCATCGAGCGGTTCAATGACAAACTGCTGATGTTTAGAGTCATGGCGATACATCCACAGAGAGAACTGGTCATAATCATTCAGGTCAATATTATTGGCATCACACACAAGGTAAGCAAATGTGCTGTCTTTGATCTCCTGCCATGTCCATCGCATGGCCTGGCCGCCTGCACGGGCATCAGCCGGATTGTTCAATAATGTGATTGCATTATTGATATCGGTATTCTCCGACAGCGTCCATTGGGTTGACAGATTGGGATCGGTGACAGGATTGTAAATCTCAAAGTCGTCAACGACCAGATTTTTCTCCGCCGACACGGTATTATCATCCAGCCAGTCTCCGTACAATCCCCTGACATCATCGCCATCGACATCGAAATCATCATCAAGGTCTCCTTCCACCGGAACCGGATGACCGCGGTAGGTCGTACCATAGATGCCGAAGCGTACTTCACTTAATCCCACATACGGTGCACCACCCCAATGGCCATCTGTCGCATCAGCCGTAATGACGACGGAATTCGCATCCACCCCGGCAAAATTGACGGTCGTCGTGTACTGAATGTGGTTTTCTCCGGAGGCCTGGTCAAAAATGAAGTAGTCATTGGTTCCATCCATCAGCCTGGACCAGTTCCGGCCGTCGGTGGTATATTCGATATACACCTTCTTGAGACCACGATTTGAATTATTCGCCTGGTTTTGGTTCCAGACCCACATCGTTCCAAGAGGATAAGACTTATCGAAATTGAATCGAATCCACTCATATCCAATCACGGTATTCGGATGAGCACTGCTCAGATTTGTATTTCCGTCCGCATGCCACATCGTCCAGGCATTGCCGTTATTATCATGGAGCAGTGTTTTCCAGTCCAGTCCCGAGCCATTCACGGTATTCTGTGCAGCATTGTAACTTTCATACTCTGAGGAAGCCATTGCCGTAATTCGCGTATCATGAATCGCATCTTCCGTAGGCAGCACAATTTCAGGTTCCCCCGGAGCCGTCCAGACGGTATTGGCAATGCCGAACAATACCTCGGTCATACCATAATAAGGACCGGAGACAGGATCTCCCCACATGCCGCCGTTTGGGTCCGCCGTGATCACAACCGATGCGGCCGTAACACCATCAAAATCGATTGCATCGGTATGTTCGATCATAGCAGTACCACTGGCCTGATTGAGAATGAAATGGTCGTCGGTGCCATTCATCAGCCTGTTCCAGTGCGTGCCGTCATAGTAGTCAATGGATACTTTTTTCAGTCCGCGACCGGTCAGCCCGGGTTGATTGTGATTCCATAACCACATCTGGCCCAGTGTATAGAGTTTGTCAAAATCATACCGCAGCCATGCCGCGCCAACCGGAGTCTCATTGGGTTCGGCAGCCGAAAGCTCGGTTGTGCCGGAGGCATGCCACCAGCCGGAAGTCTGGCGATAATTCATCTCCAGAGGTTTACCGTTGACAGTGTTGACAGGATCAAGGCCAGGCCACATCGATGAAGCGGTAACCGTAATATTTTGTGCTTCAACCGAGGCTTCCGAAGGATGCTTGGAATAGGGATCGTATGTCGTGCCCTCGATGCCGAACATCAATTCGCTCATTCCATAATAGCTGGACCCATAGTTCCCATCCGTTTTATCGGCGGTAATCAAAACGGCACTGGCCAAAACGCCGCCAAAATCCACTTCGTAATTATGCGCCACCCATTCGGCACCCGTCATCCTCGGAAACACGTAATCCCCCAGCTTGGTCCACGTCTGGCCGTCGGTGGTATAATGAATCTGAACATTTTTCAGGCCGCGGTTTGTTTCATCGAGAGACGGCCGCCATTGATTATGATTCCAGACCCACATGACCCCCAGAGGATAGGTCTTGTCAAAAGTAATCTTCAGCCATGTTGAACACTCCAGACCTGCAGGATTATTGGCCGCACTGCCGCCACCGCCGGCACAGGTTACCCACATGCCGGAACCGGCATTTTCTCCGTCCCAGTGCTCAAACGGATGGAAACCATCCTCGTCAATACCGGAACCATTAACAATCGTTTCAGCACTGCCGTAGGTCGCATCCGCCGCCGTACAGGACAACGTCCCTTCTAATTGGATCATCTGCTGCAAGGGAGAATCTGCAGCCATTGCCATACTGCAACAAATTAAATACAATATACCCATTAAACCTGATGCACATACAGTCTTCATTTTGCCTCCATATTGAACATTGACTGATATTTCAGGAATCCCCGCATGGGATTCCATAGACTTTTTATGAGCAAGCAAAATCTTTTTTTCTCTTCCGATAACAATATCCTCACCCAACGAAATGGAAGTTTAGACCTGATGTCTTCTATTTGCTTAAGGTCCAGCTCCACTTACTCGTAAATCCATATACATCCAGCAGCCGTGTCAGGTTAAAAAGGTCTTGATTGGCCGACCCAGCCTTGATGACGACCGCTTTGGAATTCTCATAATGCAGCCACACATCCGGCTTTTCTCTGCATTCTGCAATATAAACCTGTGTCGCTTCTTCAAGAATCTGATAGGTTTCCACATGCCCGTCAAAGCAACTGTACATGAATCCGCCCTGATGCCAATTCGCCAGCGGTTCTTCCCAGCCATTCACCCCTCCGCTGGAGAATACAAGACCATCCCAGTTAAATCCGCGGGGATCGGCCTGCTCCACCACCGCCATCCGGCTGCCCGGAGCCTTGATATCACTGACGCGCTTGGCAACCCTTCCCCATGCATTGATGCTGCCCGGATCCTGAATGCCATTGAAGATGGAATGGTTCAGTGAATAGGTTCGATAGCCAAGACCGTATTTGTGCATGCGATCATCTCTGGGACAGTGATAGACCTCGGTATTTTCAAGATATGGATACAAGGTACCGTGCCGAATCCCTGCGAGCCGTTGATCCTGAGTAGCCGTATTAGGACTGATAAAATCAGATACATTCGCCGGGGTTCGTGACGGGTCGCGGACAGGCAGACATACCCAACTGGAATTCAGTACTTCCTGACCGACCAGGGCGGTATTTTCGGATTTGTACCTCGTGACGGACCGCGGAACCTCCTCGTTGTTGTCAGGGGCATAAGCCAGGCAGGCCATCATAATCTGGCGTGTATTGTTCCCGCAGATTTTCATGGCCGCAACGTCTTTGATTTTTTTCAACGCCGGCATGAGTATCGACATCAGCAAAGCAATGATTGCAATTACGACCAGCAGTTCAATCAGGGTAAAGCCTGGTCCTGTCTTGACTGATTTCATAATTCCGCCTCTAAATTAAGATTGGTTTGATTGGGTCCGCGCTGTCTTCATTTTTATATAATCTACCAAACCCTTTCCGGGAAAGAATCGTATTTTACGCCTATTTAATCTCATTTTGCGACACTGCTTGCCGGCCGGGCGGTTTGAAACACCGGGAATCCTGTATCTCATAATCGCCCCGTATCAGGGATAATTCCGTCCTGTGCATAACGGACACCTTAAACCCGAATGTCGTAAAACAAGATTAAATAGACGCAAAATGCGATTGGCCGCAATAATTTGTTTGTTAATATCATTGCTATTTAGTGAAATACGGTATCCAATGAACTGGGAAACACGGTTTTAATTGCGAGGTAATCAAGATGAAACATCTTTCTTTTCAGAACACGGCAAAACTTATCCTGACCATTGCAGTGTGTCTTGCTGTATCATCCATTTCAGCCAAAACGACGGTATGGCAGATTGGAACCGTCGATCAAAACTATGAGGAGTTTGCCGTTGCCGCAAAGCATCAGGACTTCCCCAAGACCTTTCCCAAAGGTGTCGATTACACCGTCGGAAAGGATTCGCCCAAGTCGAATTGGCCTTATATCCATCCCTCCCTGACGGATGCATGGGCCGGCGGAGTGCAGCATCCCTTCACAATCCGATTTGATTGTGACACACAAAAGTACGCCCTTTATCAATTGGATATCCATCTGGTCGCTTCCCACAACCACGTGCCTCCCGTGATAACTCTGGATATCAATGGTCAGCAATGGCAGCACCAGACCACCGCTGGGCCTGGCGACAGAGTGCTCGATAATCCCTCCGGCGGCAATACCCAGACTTATACAACCTATATCAAACCCGAATTACTGCGTCCCAAAGAAAACGTGATCACGATTGCCACCACCGGCTCATGGATGCTTTACGATGCCCTGGTTTTGATGGGCATGGAGTCGCTGCCGCCACTGCGTGATTTTGAGATTTTACCGCAGCCTTGCTGGTATAACGACCCTGACGGTGTCAGCCGAAAACTCCGCCTGAATTTTGGAGATTGCCTTTTGACCACCCCGGCTCAGGTGGAGATTACCACCTCGCAGGGGGTATTTAAACGCGCCGTGAATGCCGACGGCCAGGCCGTCAGTTATGTCGATGTCCTGGTGCCAACGGATGATTCAAAATCTGAAAATGTGACGGTGGCCTTTAAAGCCGAACAGGAGAGCATTACGAAAACAGCACCGATTCAGCCGGAGCGGAAATGGGAAATCTATCTGGTCCATCAGACCCATCTGGATATTGGTTATACCCATACGCAGCCGGATGTGATGAATGTGCAGGTGGACCACATCTACAAGGCGCTGGATTATATTGACCAGTCGAAGAATCGGCCCGAAGTGGAAACATTCAAGTGGCATCCGGAGGGCATGTGGGCGGTCGAAGAGTTTCTGAATCACAGGGCCTCGGAAGCAGACAGGAACCGCTTCATTCAGGCCACACGCGACAAGACCATGCACATGGATGCGATGTATGCCCAGGCCATGACCGGCATCTATTCCGAAGAGGCATTGATCGAATTGATGGGCGCCGCTAAACGCTATGAACAGGAATACGGCGTTAAAATTACCTCCGCTATGCAGACGGATGTGCCGGGCTATTCGTGGGGCCTGGCGACCGCCTTCGGACTGTGGGGTGTGAAGTACCTGAATGTGGGGCCGAATGTCGGACATCGTGTCGGGCATACCTTTGAGTGGGGCGATAAACCGTTTTACTGGGTCTCACCCTGCGGAAAACACAAAATCTTATTCTGGATGGCGTCCACGGCTTATAGCTGGTTTCACGGCTGCCCCGTCGGCCACTGCATCACCAGCGATGAAGGCAAAATCCTGAATTATCTGAACGAATTAAAATCCAAAAATTACCCCTACGACATGGTCAATATTCGATATAACATCGGAGCGGACAACGGCCCGCCGAATCCGGCCTTATCCGAGTGCGTTCATCAGTGGAATACCAAATACGCCTATCCCAAACTGATTATCACCGCCAACAGCGAGATGATGGAGGAGTTCGAGCGACGTTATGGCAGCCAAATCCCCGTCCGCAAAAAGGACTTCACCCCCTACTGGGAAGATGGCTGTGCATCCACATCCGCTGATACGGTGCTGAACCGCAGTGCCGGCGAGAAAATCGTACAGGCCCAGACGCTCTGGTCCATGCTGAATGCCGGGGTGTTTCCCCATGAGGCGTTTGACCTGGTCTGGCAAAAAATCATGATGTACGATGAGCATACCTGGGGCGCCCATAACAGCATCAGCGAGCCGGACAGTGCCTTTGCCGTCCAGCAGGCCGAATACAAAAAACAATTCGCCGTGGATGCCGCTGCAATGACCGACCAGTTGCTGACGCAGGCCGTGGCCGGGATCCAAAAGGCCAACGCCAATACCATCGATGTATTCAACACCTTGAACTGGCCGAGAACGGAATTGATCCTTGTCAGTGCGGCTGATTCTTCTGCCGGAGACGTTGTCAAAGACGACACCGGTTTTATCATCGCTTCACAGCGGCTCAGCAGCGGTGAACTGGCCTTTGTCGCCGCCAAGGTTCCGGCCCTGGGAGCCCGCCGCTACACCATTGCCCCCGGTAAATCCAAGACCGACGGCAAAGCATCCGTCGCCGAGGGTCGCATCAGCAATGGCCTTATTACCGCCCAGTGGAATGCAGAAAACGGCGCCATTACTTCTCTGACCCGTACCGGCATTACCGGCAATCTGGTCGATACCACAATCGGCGAAGGTGTCAACGATTACCTGTATATACTCGGACGCAAAGCAGCCGAAGGACATCAGCGCATCAGCGAACCCGTTAAAGTCACCGTCATTGACAAAGGCCCTCTGGTTGTCGCGGTAAGAATCACCAGCAGTGCACCGGGGTGCAAGTCCCTGGACCGTGTGATTCGCCTGGTGGATGGAAGCGACCAGATCCTCATCACCAACACCGTCGATAAGCTCAAAGTCCGCGACCCGGAAAGCGTATCATTCGGTTTTCCATTCAATGTGCCCGATGGCCTGATGAAAATCAACCTGCAATGGGGCGTCATGCAGCCGGAAGTCGATCAGATTGAAGGTGCCAACAAAGACTTTTTCTGCACCCGTCGCTGGATCGATATTTCAAACACAACCTGCGGTGTAACGTGGTCAAGCCTCGATGCTCCGATGGTACTGTTCAATCCGATAGCCTTTTCAACGGGAGGATGGGACAAAGAGTCTTATCGAACATTTATCGAGCCGGGACAGGCGTTTCATTCCTGGGTGATGAATAATCACTGGGAAACCAATTACAAGGCGGACCAGGAAGGCAAGGTAACCTTCCGCTATGCCCTGAAACCGCATACCGGCGGATATGACTCCGTCAAAGCAGAGCTGTTTGGTCGCAGTCTGCATCAGCCGCTGCTGGCAGTTTCGGTAAACTCCGCCCAGCCGACAATCGCTCCCCTGCTGCAAATCCAGGGCGACGGCATCGTGGTCAGCACCATTGAACCCAGCCGGGATGGCTCCGCCCTATTGGTCAGATTATATAATTCTGATGCAGCGCATACCGTTCCAGTCACTGTCAAGTGGCCCGGCGGCGGTTCTGGTTCATCCATCTGGCTCAGCAGCCCGTTCGAAGATAAAAAGTCGCAGGTCAACGGGGCCTTCTCAATGGTTCCCTTTGAAGTGGTGACTCTGCGATTACAAAAAAATACTACCCAAAATGATAAATCCATCTAATATGACGACTATCCAAGACATGTTATTAAAAGAAAAAACAGAGATGAAACATCGTAATCGAGTAAAAACGATTATTTCCGGCCAGTCCGCAGACCGCTGCGGATTCTGGCTGGGAAATCCCCACAAAGATACCTGGCCGCTGCTGCATCGCTATTTCGGCACAACCACCGAAGAACAACTCCGCCGCAAGCTCAATGACGATATGCGTTGGATTTGTCCGCAATTTTATGAGAACAGTTATCAGGACCCACGAGGTATCGAATTATTTGACGCCGGTCTGGATCGCGAAAAACACGCAAGGCCCCCCCTGGCAGATTGCACCGAGGTTGCCCAGGTCAATGATTTCCCCTGGCCTGACTCGAAATACATGAACTTCGATGCCTGCCTGAATGATTTAAAAGAGGCCGGGGATGTGTACCGCATGAGCGGTTTCTGGACATGCTTTTATCACAACATGATGGACCTGTTGGGCATGGAAGAGTACCTGGTTAAAATGTACACACATCCCGAGGTAATTGAAGCGATCACAGACCGTGTATGCCAGTTTTATTATGAAGCCAATGAACGCTTCTTGAAGGCCTCAAAAGGGCTTGTGGACGCCTTTTTCTTCGGCAATGATTTCGGCACACAATTGAGTTTGATTTGCAGCCCGGACCATTTTCGTCGCTTTATCATGCCCTGGTTCAAACAATTTACCATGCAGGGCCGACGACATGGATTGCAGGTCATTCTGCATTCCTGCGGGTCGGTTTTTGAAGTCATCGAGGACCTGATTGAAGCCGGTGTCGATTGCCTGCACCCCCTGCAGGCCAAGGCCGCCAATATGGATGCCCAGACACTGGCCGAACATTTCAAGGGACGCATCACCTTTTTAGGCGGTATCGATACCCAGGACTTACTGACCAATGGAACACCCCAACAGGTCCGGGAAGAAGTTCGCCGTATCAAGGCCCTGCTGGGACCCAACCTGATTGTCAGCCCCAGCCACGAAGCCATTTTACCAAACGTTCCATCGAAAAACGTGGAGGCAATGGTTTTGGAGGCCACCTGTTTTTAGCTTTAATTCCCTGTTTCAGCCATGGAACAACTGGTACGGGCGATCCGGAGCATTCGCCCGTATCTGTTTGCTTACATAAGTACACGCCACTCTGTATTTGAAAATTCCTTTTGACATTTCGATTGCCAAATTTGAAAATTCTGAAACCTCAGCAATGGCGACAATGTCTAATAAGAGACATATACAACCGGAAAGGTAGATTATGAAACAGACTCTGTTTGGAATTGTGGTGTTTTTCTTGGGAACAGCATTGCAGGCAGCGGCTAAACCGCTGGAGATGATGCCGCAGGAACAGGTCAAAATCGGCGGGCATCTGGGCAATCAGATGACGTCCTGTTATGAGCACTGGGTCAAGCGGGTAGACCCGGAGTACCTGGTCGAGCCGTTCAAGACCCAGACGCATACCAACGACTGGCAGACGGAATTCTGGGGCAAGTGGATGCTGGGGGCGGTGCCGGGGGCACGGTATGCCGGCGACGAGGCGATGAAGGCCAAAATTGCCGCCTCGGTCAAAAGTCTGATTGCCACACAAAACCCGGACGGCTATATCGGCAATTATACCAAAGAAGCCCGCACCGGCGGCCCTTGGGATATCTGGGGACGCAAATACACGATGCTGGGTCTGATGCAGTACTATGATATGTCCGGCGATGAGACCGCCCTGAAGGCGGCGGTTCGTGTTGCGGATAACCTGATGACCGAAGTCGGGCCGGGCCGGAAGGATATTTTCCGCGTCGGAGCCTACCACGGCATGGCCAGCACCTCGGTGCTGGAACCGATTATCCTGCTGTATAACCGGACGAAGGATAAGAAGTATCTGGACTTTGCTAACTATATTATCTCCCAGTGGAAAGAACCCGAGGGCGCGGATTTGATCGGCAAGGCCCTGGCTGGGGTTCATGTCGGCGACCGTTTTGAGCATCCGAAAAGCTGGTGGACGTTCGAAAACGGGATGAAGGCATACGAGATGATGTCGTGTTATCAGGGATTGACGGAGCTGTACCGCGTGGACCCGCAGGCGGATTATCTCAAGGCCTGCCGAATGACGGCGGATGATATCTTTGCGACGGAAATCAATGCGGCGGGGTCGGGGTCAGCCTGCGAATGCTGGTATTACGGCCGGGTTCGGCAGCAGATTCCGACGTATCATACAATGGAAACCTGTGTGACAACGACGTGGATTAAATATTGCCAGACGATGCTGGCGCTGACCGGCGAGGCAAAATATGCCGACTGGCTGGAACTGGCGGTTTACAACTCCCTGATGGGAGCACTTAAGGCTGACGGCTCTTATTTCGCTAAATATACGCCGCTGGAAAGCGTACGTTTTCAGGGTGAAGACCAGTGCGGAATGACCATCAACTGCTGCGCCGCCAACGGGCCGCGCGGGTTTGTAGCCGTGCCGGAGTCGATTGTGATGCGAGGCGAGGAGGCGCTTTTTGTCAATCTCTATGCGGAATCGACGATCAAGACCACACTGCCCGGAAGCAGTCATAAAATCACCCTGACTCAGCAGACAGCCTATCCGGAGACGGAGACGGTGGTGATTACGGTGACACCCGAGGCGGAAAGCGAATTCACACTAAACCTGCGTATCCCCGGCTGGAGCAAGGAAACGGCCATCAAGGTCAATGGTGATGCCTTGGCCGACATCACCCCCGGAACATTCAAGGCTATCCGACGCACGTGGAAAGCAGGCGACAAAATCGAGGCAGCCTTTGACTTCCGCGGGCGGGTTCTGGCGGAGAATAATCACGTCGCCCTGATGCGCGGGCCGATTGTCTTTGCTCGGGATGTTCGGTTTAATGATGGCAATATCGACCGAGCCGGGGATTTTTCAGGCGTGGACAATGGCTATGTCACACTGAAACCGGCAGCCGGCAAACCAGATAGTGTATGGATGGCCGTGGCGGTGGATATGGTGCAGGGCACCACTCACGAAGGCGAAGAAGGCAAATCCCATCCGATTCAGTTCTGTGATTTTGCTTCGGCGGGCAACACCTGGGATTTGTCATCCTATTACCGGGTGTGGATTCGACAGGTGCTGAATGTGACCCACTCGCCCTACCGTTCGTATAATGTCACGCCCTGATTGCACTGGTTTTTCAATTGGAATAAAAAACGGATTCAACCCCACATGCGGGAGTTGAATCCGTTTTTGTATTAACTCAACGATTATTTAACAGCCATTGCATCCAGATTTGGTCCGGCGTCAATCGCCACAACCTTCACGGAGTTCTGGCCTTTTTTCAGCGTAGCGGTCATATCCACGGTCTTCCAGTCGGTGAAGCCTTTGGTTGCGGCAAATTCAATCCGGCCCGCGTCACTGCCATTGACGATCAGGTTACACGGCCGGTTGTTGGGTGTGGCATAGCGGAAGGTCAGCGTAACACTACCGTCTTTGTCGCCCAGGACATTGTCCCATTCGATAGAGCTTCCCGCGTCGCCGAAATCGGCAAAGCCGGTTCCCTGATAGCCGGCCTGGTTATCGGCCTTGCTGCAACCGACCATTTTGGCGGATTCGGCTTCATAAATCGCCCCTTCCATCTTGGACGGAACCGCCGCAGCCTTGGCATTTTCACGGTGCGGATAAAAGACTTCGCCGCCGGCGCCGAGATCCTTGATACGCAGGTTGCGGAATTGATAAACCAGCCCCGCTTCACCATGATGCTGGATGCCGATAGGACCGGCCAGATCCATCTCGTCGTGAATATCGGTGGTCAGCACATCATTGACATAAATCTGGATATGCGAGCCGATGCACACGATACGATAGCGGTTCCACTCGCCCTGCTTGTAGCATTCCCCGGCACGGGCACGAAAGGCGGCGACGGAGGCATTCTTTTCTTCCTCCGACCCGGCCTTGTCGTGGTTGGGCGAAATAAACCACACCCGCCGTCCCTCGTCATACAAGCCCCCGGACCATTTGCGGTTTTCGGCAGTATCCACTTCGGCCTGATACCCCCAGACCGAATTTTTCTTTTTCTGACAGCGGAACATAAAGCCGGAGTTACCTTTGTTGACCGGCATCTTGATTTCGCCTTCAAAAACAAAATTGGCATACTCTTTTTTGGTCACGAGAAACCACTTGTCTTTATCCGTGGTCAGATGGACCTCGCCATCCATATACTCGGCCTTGCCCCACTCGTAGGGATTTTCCCAGTTAGCCAGCGTCTTATCCGCAAACAGGTTATCCCATTCGATCGCATCGGGCGATTTGATCTGCGACTTTTTGGATTTGACCGGCTGCTGTTTGTCGTAGGCTTCCCATCCGGCGCGGACATCGGGGCCTTTGAGCATCTTGTTGGCCTCGGGATGGTTCGTAATGGCCATCGCGTCCGCATCATATTTGAGAGTGCCGCCGAAACGCTGGCCGATACAACCAAGGCACAACAACTCCGCCAGCGGGGCCGCAATTTCAAACCGCGAGTTGGCCTGCTCCAGACCCTGACAAGCATTGAGGAAATTCTGATAATGATTCGGCAGTTTTCCTGCGGGCTTGGGCAGTTTTCCGGCCTTGTTCAGTTCGTCCATCTTCGCGGCAGGGATGATTTTGTAATCGGCTCCATGGCTGACGCCGCGGATGACATAATCCTCCGTATAAATTAGCGAACCGACCATACCGAGCTTTTCCGTATAGCCTTCGGGCGCGGCAGGCACATTGCCCAGCCCATCATACCATTTCACTTCGACCGCAGGCATTCCCTCGCGGGCCTTGAACCGGAATGTAATCACCGAGCCTTGCGGGAAAATCAGGTCACTGGGGCCTTTGAGTTCCGTCGTGATTTCGTACGGCTGGCCCAGTTTCAGGTAATGGTGCACGGCATCGAGGATATGCGCACCCCAGTCACCCATTGCACCGCAGCCGAACTCAAACCAGCAGCGCCAGTTTCCGTTGACCAGTTTTTCGCTGTAGGGACGGAACGGCCGGCGTCCCAGCCACTGATCCCAGTCATAGCCGATGGGCGGAATTTCTTCCGGATAAGCCGTGTCGGTCCAGCCATGCCAGCGGCGGCTGTTGGCCATCCAGGAGTCAATCCGTTTGACATTTTTGACCAGCCCCGTCTCGACCCACTGGCCGAACTGAATCGTGCCGGCCCCGGAATGGCCCTGATTGCCCATCTGGGTAACAACCTTGCACGCCCGGGCGGTCTTGTCCAGCAGGCGGCATTCATAGACATTCTGGGCCATCGGTTTTTCGACATAGACATGTTTGCCCAGCAGCATCGCGTGCATGACCGGGGCAAAATGGGCATGATCCGGCGTGCAGATGACCACCGCGTCAATCTTCTCATGCATCTGCTCAAACATCTCCCGGTAATCCCGGAAGCATGGGACATCGGGGTAATTTTTCATCTTGAAATCATGTGTGGTAAAAGCCACATCGGTAAAGGCTACAAAATCAATCTGTTTATCCATAAACCGACGGAATTCGCCGTGAACCTCGTTGCCGCGGTTGAAAACGCCGATTTGGGCCACGCGAATCTTCTGTCCGGGCGGCACAATACGGGGTTTAAATACGGGCTGGACATCCCCGGCGGCAAACAGGCCGCCCTTGCTGAACATCAAAATCGGGGGCGTAAACAGGATGGTTTTCAACAGGTTACGACGGGAAACCTGGGTTAATTCCGACATTTCACTACGCTTGTTCATGAATACCTCCACACAAGTTTGGATTCAACTGCCGCAGGCGACAATGCTCAATCCGGTACCAATAATACGGGTTATTTTCTTACCCCAATAAAATAACTCACATCGTGAGAAAAATCCAGCAAGAATACCGATTCCCCGAAAAAATTGTCCATGAAAATCACAGTGTGGTCTATACTATATTATATCACTTATCGTTTCTTTTACCGCTGGACAACGTGCGTACCATGCAGTAAACAAACAGCCCCAGAATCACTCCCCAACTTATCAGCATGAAAATCCACCCGGCCGTCGTCATTGGTTTTCCTCCGAGGGATGGCGGCGTTTCCAGACGACCCATATCATGATCAATAAGAATGCAAATAAGCCCATCAGGCCGATGCGGGTCATCAGGACAAACGGCCGGTTGGCCGGTTCCACCCCGTCCATCAGTAGTTTCGCCTTCCATTCCTGCCAGAGCCAGACACCAAGGATGGTCAGCAGCATCAGCGGGGTTACATATTTGATAATCCATCGGTAAAAGCCGGGGATGCGAATGTCCGAGCCTTGATGCAGTTCCGTCCAGGCCCGGTCGATCCCGAAAACCCAGCCGAACAGAATCGCCTCAATCGTGCCGAACACCACCAGGCTGACGGATGTACCCCAGAAATCCATTTCACCCAATACGCCGTTGCCAAGAAAGAAGATGACCGGCTGACAGAGAATAAACGTAATGGTGGCAAAGATAATGATTGCCTCGCGGCGGCTGAGATTAAATTCGTCTTCCAGAAACGCAATGGCCGGCACAGCCAGGGAAATCGAACTGGTCACGCCGGCAATAAACAGCAGGAAAAACCATAATGCGGCAAAGACAGGGCCGTAGGCCATTTTCTGGAAAATCAAGGGCATGGTGACAAAGCCCAGGTCAAACAATCCCTGTCCGGCGATAGACTGCGTGGCCTGCGGGCCGACAAATGCAAAAGCCGCCGGGATAACGATGCTGCCGCCGAGAATCACCTCGGCCAATTCGTTGGTCGTCGCCGCCGTCAGGCCGGATAACGCAACATCATCCTGTCTGGTCAGGTAGCTGGCATAGGTCAGAATCACGCCAAAACCAACACTGAGGGTAAAGAATATCTGACCCGCCGCCGCCAGCCAGACCTTGGCTTCTTTCAGTTTTTCCCACTGGGGATTCCACAAAAAGCCCATCCCGGCTATCGGATTCCACTCGGGTCTGGCCGCATCCGGCGCCCCGAGCGTCAACACCCGCACCACCAGAATAATCGCCAGTCCAAACAAAACCACCAGCCCCCACTTGCAGACCCGCTCGATACCGCCGCGAATCCCAAAAGCCAGAACCAGGATATTAATTGCAAAAGTAATCAGAAAGAACAAATATGCCGGGCCAAGACCCGAAAAGTACTCATTGTTGACCAGTCCCTGGTAGCCCTTGAGAAATTCGGTCATCTGGGTCGAATCGGTACAGGCGGCATAGCGTCCCGTCAAAGCAAAATAACCATACCCAACCAGCCAGGATTCGATATAGGTATAATAAATGAAAATGACGGTCGGGCCGAAGATGCCGATGACGCCGAAATATTTAATGAATCGATTTTTGCGCCACATCGTCTGAAAGACGCCGGGAGCCGTACTGTGTTCAAAGCCGCCGCCGAACCGCCCGATGGTCCACTCAATCCACATCAGGGGCAGACCCAGCAGAAAAAAAGAAATGAAATAAGGAATCATGAACGCCCCGCCGCCGTTATCTGCAGCAATGCCCGGAAAACGAAGAAAATTGCCCAGGCCGACGGCACTGCCTGCTACGGCTAAAATCACCCCCAGTTTGCTTCCCCAGCGTTCACGACTCATACGATTGCACTATGTAAATGATGGATAGTATTCTGTCCGGTACAAACACAAAAAAAGACCGCCGTAAAGCGGTCTTACATTTATCATTTTTATTTTTTACTTCAGGCTCAGGCCCAGCGCCGCCAGACTATCGCGTTCAATCACGCTGCGCAGTTTTTCCCGCGGCACCTGCGGCAAATGCGTGTCGGACAGCATCTTGTTGAAACCCAGCAGGGCTTCGATGCAGGTCTGCGGCAAGGCATAGGGGTACCCGCTGCCGAACAGCAGTCGATCCATTACCCCGGCCTCGTATGCCGACATCACCAGATTATACACTTCCCAGACTTTCTGCGGGATAATGGTCAAATCGGCGAACATGTTTTCGTGTTTACCCAGCAGGCACCAGGTCTGCTCGACGAAAGGAAAACCCATCCGGCCGACAATCATTTTTAAAGTCGGAAACGTCCTGGCAATCTCATCCAACTGGAACGGACGGGCATAATCCATCACGGCCTGCTGGCTGAACGGCGGACAATTGTGGAAAAAAATCGGCAGATTCAGTTCCGCCGCAGCCTCGTAGAGGTTCATCGCCCGGCTGTTGGCAGGGTGAAGCCGCTCCTCGGCACAATACAGAACAAGACCGCGAAGGTCTTTATCTAACACCTCTTTTTTCAGTTGCCGGGCCGTCACCGGGTCTTCGGTGGGATTCACCGTGGCAAAACCAACGGCTTTGTTGTTCTGCCGGACATAGTCAGACAGAGCCTCATTGGCACTGCGGCGGTCGGCCTGACAGCCCGCCAGAACAATGCATGCATCCAGCTCGCGGCATGCGGCACGATGGTCCTGCGGCGAAATCCGCGTCCCATCAGAATATAAATGTGTATGACAATCGACTATCATGGGCAACCTTTCCGGGTTGTCTGTTTGAATTCAGGGCAGCTTTAACTAACTGTACCAATTTGAGACAATATTATGGGGATTGCGTCCAAAGTCAAGACAAAACGACAGCGGATTTCAGGACATTGGGCAGCGTAAACCTTGACAAATCCCGCCAAAAGGACTACCATACCTATCACTATCCAAATGAAAGGGATAATATGGATTGCTTCAATTGTAAACAACCCATGATTACGGCCGAATTGGAGCATGTCGAAATCGACTTTTGCGGGGCGTGCGGGGGTGTCTGGCTCGATGCCGGCGAATTAGAAAGTTTGCTGTCCGATGAAACCCAGGCCCGTCAGGTGATGTCTTCTCTTTCAGCGGCACAAAATTGCACTGAAAACGTGCGAAAATGTCCGATTTGCCGAAAAAAAATGGAAAAAGTCAACGTCGGCGCTGTCCATACTAAGGTTCTGCTGGATCGCTGTCCGGCCCACGGACTGTGGTTTGACCGCGGAGAGCTGAGCCGAGTCCTGGAAAGCGGGACGGTCGATCCGGAAGGCAAGGTCGTGCGGATGTTAAAAGAGATGTTTGGAGATATGAAATCTTAGGTTTAGCAGGTCTTATGCAAGGCCGGCAAAGTCCTAATACTGAGAAAGGAGATTCAAAATGGTTGGATTAGGTGCAATGATGATGATGTTCCTGCTGCTGGGGGGACTGGTTCTGGTGGTGGCGATTGTCGTCATCGGCATTTACAACGGGCTGGTGGGTGGACGCAACCAGGTGGATAACGCCTGGTCGCAGATTGACGTGCAGCTCAAACGGCGGCATGACCTGATTCCCAACCTGGTCGAGACCGCCAAGGGATATATGCAGCATGAACGGCAGACCTTTGAATCCATCACCCAGGCCCGCAGCCAGGCGATGGGAGCCAAAAACGTCGCCGAGGCATCCAAGGCCGAAGGGGCCTTGACCGATGCCCTGAGCAAATTCATGCTGGTGGTGGAAAATTATCCGGATTTGAAGGCCAATCAGAACTTTCTGTCGCTGCAGGAAACCCTGACCAGTACGGAAAACAAGATTGCCTTCTCCCGTCAGGCCTACAACGATTCGGTGCTGTCGTACAACAATAAGACCCAGATGTTCCCGAGCAATATCGTGGCCGGGATGTTCAGCTTTACCAAACGTGATTTCTTTGAAATCGAAAGCCCAGCCGAACGCGAAGTGCCAAAAGTAAAATTCTGATTGTATACCCAACGGGTATGATTATTCCGCGGCGGCCAGAGGCCGCTTTTATGCCGCGCGTATCCACAGGGTTGAGTTACCTTACATAGCCGCGACGATAAAGCGGTTGCTGGAAGCTGGCGGCTGAAAGCTTTTTAGCTGCGCAGAAACGGAAAATTTTAAGTAATATCTGTACAAACTTCATATTTAGAGTTTAGAATTTAGAATTTAGAATTTTTCTCAGATGTGGGAACAGATACGGATTAATAAACGCAATTCAATGATCCTGCTGACGGCCATGGCGGGCCTGCTGCTGGGATTGGGGGGATTGCTGGGCTATGTCTTCGTCGGGCCGCAGGGACTGGGGATTGGTATC
>JBDKVE010000083.1:0-16530 GCA_039679345.1 Anaerohalosphaeraceae bacterium | reverse complement strand
AGATGTGCTTATTTTATCTCTTTTTGGAGTACCATTGGCGGACGACGGCTTCGGCGGGTTTGCCGTAGATGCAGAATCCGATGTCGGTTTGGGCTTTTTCGGGGCTATAGAGGTGCGCGGGCCATTCCCACCATGCAAAACCGGCAAACCAGGGTTCGTCCCAGAAGGTTTCGATGGCCGCCTGATAGTAGCGAGCCTGCTCGTCGGCATCATAGACCATATTGGGGTCCTGGTGTGTCCAGGGGGCGGCGGCACAGCCTTTGCCGTTGCAGACGCCTAATTCCACAAAAAGAATGGGGCGGTCAAACTCTTTGCTCAGTTTTTCAAGCCGCTGGCGGATGGGTTTCCATCGTTTTAGAAGGGCCGGAAGCGAGGTATCCGAAGATGGGACTTTTGTGAGATCGTCGGCCAGTGCCGCCTCGACATCATCGGTGCCGACGGGGAAATAGGCGCTGAGGCTGATGATGTCCACGGCGTCAAACCAGGGGATGGCTTCTTCGCGGCCATGATTGGCGTTGTAGGTCAGCGGGCCGCCGTAAACCTGGCGGATTTCGGAAATCAGGGAGCGCCAGCGAATTTCAAACGGCTCGGTGGATTCCATCTCGCAGCCGAGGCAGAACATCTGGCAACCGGTTTGTTCGGCGATTTGAGCGTAATGCAGCAGGAACTGCCGGAAGTCCGACCACCACATGTCCCAGCGGGCCATGTCGAGAGTGCCGTCGGGATTATTGAATTTGATCCAGGCCCGCCAGGTCGTGTCGCGGACGTTGATGACAGGTTTGAGAATGACCTTTAGATTGTTATCGCGGGCAAGCTGGATGGCCCGGCGGACTTCGTCATCAGTGACCATACGGTCATTGGCCTGCGAAAAGAACAAGAACGGCATATCGAAGGTTTCCATCTCGGTGCTGAAGGAGATGCAGACCCAGTCGGCGCCGGTGGCAGCGAGTTTTTTCATCGAGTCGGCGGGGGCGTTGCCGGTGTATTGACCGCGTGTGCCCGACCAGCCCCAGCTAAAGCCCTTGACGAATCCGGCTGGATTGGAGTTGTGGCTGTAGGCGGTCTTTGCTGTGCCGTACTTGATTTCCACCCGGGACAGCTGGGCCGGGCCGGTGAATTCTATTTTTAGATATTTAAAGTTTTGCTGAGGGGAGACAGCGCCCTGGTACAGGACGGGCATCCAATAGCCATAGCTGTCTTTGTCGCCAGAAAAGACCTGGGCCTCGACCGGCAGTTCGGTGTAATTTCTGCCGTTGGCGGAGGCGAAGATTTTGAAGTCACTGACAGCGCTTTCGAAGAATGCATACAGCATGAAGGAGCAAATGGCTTCGTCGGTCTTGTAAATAATCGACGAACCTTGTTGTCCTTTGAGACGGTGGGCGTCTTCTTTGAATTGGCGGGCCTGTTTGGCTTCAAGGCTCAGGGGGCCTTGCTGGCGATGAATATGGGTCATATCTGCCAGTTCGTCGATAAGGGCATGATGAACCGCATAGACAGGGCCGACGATATTCGAGGGGGCTGAGACGCCCGCGGAATTCTGTGCTTTGACACGATAATAATAGCGATTACCAATTTGGGCCCCAGAATCGGCAAAGAGCGGCCGGTACTGAACCGCTGCATCGCAAATATCCCGGCCGATGACCGACCATGAGCCGGCGGCGGTTTCGGAACGCTCAACGATATAGCCGGTTGCGCCGGCGCTGCCTTGCCAGGAAATCCGAGAATTATCCGTAAAATCCAGCAGGCGCGGGGCGTCAGGGATATCCAGCGGCGGGATGGGCAGTCCGCGAATCTGGAAAGCAGCCTGACGCATCATTGACAGGGCGGCGGTTTCATCGTAGGCACTGCCTGAGGCAAAGCCCGGCCAGTGGTAGGCCTTGAACAAATCCCCGCCGTACGGCTCGCTATGCCAGTAAAAACCGCCAGCATTGCTGCGAAAACGCAGGGACCAGAGCAGGGCTCCCGTGATATTATGCTGCAACACAGCATCGAGAACGGCTTTGACATCTGCCGTTGGGATAAAACCGAATTCGCCGACAAAATATGGCTTTTTGCCTTTGCTTTTCCGGACACTATCGGCGATCTGAGCGATCGTCTGCCGTGGGTCTTTATCGTAGTGGTGCGTGGTGACCAGATCGATATTGGCATCGGTTATGGAACTGTCTCGCAGTTGGGTGGTATGAAAGCCGTCGAGAACGAGATGATTGCTGTCAATGCTTTTAATGAAGGCGGCGGCTCTGGATGTCCAGTCGGCGGGGCTTTCCAGTTCGTTGCCGGTTTCCCAGGCGAGAATGGCCTTGTCGTCTTTGTATTTTACACCGGTGACGGTGTTGGTGCGGTTGATGACATAGCTGACGATTTGCTTATAATCATCGAATAATCTGGGATCGGTCCAGAACTCAGCAGTTTTTCTACCGCGGAAGGCGGCCAGTGCCGGGACACCTCCCCACCATTTCCAGTTGTCGATGAATGGGAAGATGATGCGGATGCCTTTCTGATTGGCGATGGCCAGGACAGTGTCCAGTGCCTTAAAGGCCTCTTCATTGAACTGCCCGGGGGCGAGGATGTGGCGGGGGATATCGGGCTTGTCAGATTCACTGCGAACCGATAGGGTATAAGTCCGCACGACCTGACCGCCCATTTGGCGGACGGCTTCGAGGGCATCGGCGATTTCAAATTCGTCGGGAAGGCTCCATGCGTTGGTTTGCGAAAATGCCATCTGGTCTTCGACATAATGCAGGTTGGGGATATTGAAGGAGATAAAGCGAAGGGGGCCGTTTTCATCGATTAGCTGGTCACCTTGAACCTTTACAAACGAGGTGAAGACGGAATCAGCGGATTTGGACTGTGTCGGGACGACCGTCTGAGGTGATGGTGTCGTTACAATTTCGATACGGTCCCAGTAGGCGGCTTCCCATGCCCAGTTGTTGGGCTGGTTGACTAATTCAAGCTTGATGTTGCGGCCGGCAAAGGCGGACATATCCACAATAATATCTATATATCTGTCGGGGGCGCTGTCGGCGTTGATATCTTTTTTAAGGAGGGTTTTATCGCCGGCATTCACCAACAGAGTCCAGTCGCCATTGGAGTGCCGCCCGACGGTCAACTGCAGGGCGGTAGTGCCGTCTTTGGGGATATCCACTTCTTTAGTCAGTGAGCAGCCGGTGCTGGAATCGAGGGGGTGAGTGACCAGAACGCTTGTACGCCCGTCCAAGGTTTCATAATAGCCCGGCGACATATCTGATCCACATTTTCGGATGGTCCAGCCTTCGGCCACGGGGCCGCCGGAGATTTGAATCCCCTGGTGTATCTTTTCTACTTCCTGCGAGGTATAACATGTGTTTGCAATTGGGCCCGGGGCGAAGCACTGTTCGAAGCGATTGGGGCGTGGAGGCAGGCTGGGGATTATCAGGATTTCATTGCCATTACTGTCTTTTTCGATGGAGCCGCCGTTGCGCTGAACGGCTTGCCGAGCCAGCTTTTGGCTTACATCGAAGAGGTCGGGCAGGTTGTAGGGGGTGTGGATAAATTTTTGCGTTTTATCAAAGGCTTTGTAGGCGGCGGGCAATTTTTCCAGACCGATGGTCGTAAACAGGATGCCCGCGGCATTGGAGGGATTGCAGTCGGAGTCCTGGCCGCACTGCATGGATATTGCGATGGTCTTTTCGATATTCTTTTGGCCATAGAGCAGACCCATGACGATATAGGCGCCGTTGATTTTGGCGTCAATGTTGAATTTGCCTTTGTCGCAGCTAAACAGACGATATTTTGGATTGAGTTGATACTTTTCGTCGATTAATTTCCATGTTTTGGCCCAGTCGTCCGGATATTGCCTGTGCCAGGCGAGGACATCGCGGATCGTCTCAGCGTATTGGCTTTTTGCGGGGATATACTGGAGTGCTTCGGTGACGATGCGCTCCGGGTCGGATTCGGTAAAGGCAATGCTGTACATGGCCGCGACATACTGACCGCCGTAAAGACCGTCGCCGTAGTTCATGATGCGGCCGAAGATGTTGCCCAGATCGACGGCCTGATTAGGCAGGGCGGGGCTGATGAGGCCTGCAAAATCGGCTTCGATCTGATAATCAATATCATCGGCATGGGCATTGAACTTCGGATGGCCGGAGTCCGGCGGGGCGATGCCTTTGCGGAGATTGTTTCGGCCCGCTTCATTGGCATGCCAGAGGGGATAGAGGCTGTTGGCAAAATCAAGGCCTGCCTGGTGAGGGGTGACATCGAGGCCGTAATCCTGAAGCGATTTCAGGAAGGTCATCTCGACATAGAGGTCATCCTGCCCGAAGGCATTGTTGATCATCTCGGGTTTCCATTGGGGTATTTCACTTTCGGGCATGATTTGGGCCAGAAACTTGAATTCAATCGGGGCGCCCCAGGAGACACCGGCAATCTGGCCCAGCCAGCCGGCGATCATTTTATCGCGATAGACACTCATGGGCAGACGTATAGTCTGCTTAGCATTGGCGGCAGCGGAAGGCAGCGGAGCGGCATCCTCTTCATTCAGGCCATCGGTCCAAATCAGAGGAGCCAGAAAAACACCACCCTGTCCCCAGCCGCAGTGGCTGACAAACCAGCGGCCGTCTCTGTCGCGGATGAATTCTGCGGCGTGGGAATTAATCCGGCCGACTTCCTGCTCAATGGTCCAGTGGAAGGGGTCCTGACTGCGATATACGCAGGTGCCGCGATAGCCATTTCGGGGACCGATGGATAGATAATAATAGCTGCCTCGCTGAACAACAAAAGGAGATTCGGTCGGGCCGCCCCAGGTGCCGACTTCCGGATCGGTAAAGACTGTTTTTTTATTGCCCCAGTGAATGAGATCGCCGCTTTCGATGGTACAGACGACGTGATTGCCGCCTTTAGGTTCGCTGTTGGCGGTATAATACATGATCCATTTGTTGTTGAGACGCAGGACAAAGGGGTCGCGGGCGTCGAAGCCGTCGATCATCATGGGGTTGGCCGAGTGGCGCTGCCATGTGTAGAGGTCTTTGGAGGTTGCCAGCTTGAGCTGGTATTCATGCGAAGTCCTGCCGCCGGCGCAATAGTACATGTAGTACAAGCCGTCATGTTCGATGACGTAGGGTGCCCAAAGGTGGGCTTCGCCGCCGGCTGAGTCGGTGGACAGTGCGAAAGGCTGCTTGACCCAACCGTCTGGATTGTACAATTCCGGGGATACAGCATGGGCAAAATTATCTTCTTCGGCGGGTCGGGCCGGCTCCTGCCGCGTAATGCCGAACAGGTGCCATTTGCCGTCGGGACTCTGAATAAAACAATGGTCATTGACGTACCAGGGTTCTTTTTCGCCGACGGAGGGGTCGTAAATACGGACAAACTCGCCGACCGAGAACAAGGGCTGTGGTTTTGGGGCGGATTGCTGATCGGCGGCAAAGGTTGTCCCGATGCTGATTGTCAACAACAGCAAAGAAAGGCGATATGATTTCATGGTTGATACCCTTTATTGTTTCTTGAGATTCAGATAATCCATTCCGAACATATAACGCTGATAAGCAGCGGGATTGCTACCGACGATTTCCACGGTCAGGACATTCCGGCCTTTTTTCAGAGCGTGTACACCGAGGTCGATTTCATCGGTTGCGGTGACCGCATCTTTGTTGAACAGGTCGATGGGGTCACTGATTTTTTTGCCGTCCAGCGAGAATTGAACAATCCCGTAATCGATGGCTTTGGTCAGCCGGGTCTGGATACGCCAGTTGCCCTCTTCGGGGGCTTCCATGGCCAGAAGGAGCTTGTCGCTGATCTTTTCAGGCGTCCACCAGAGCTGGTCGTCATTGACCCACTTGGCCGCCCTGTAGCCACCCATACCCTGGGCCTCAACCTGGCCGTTGGGTTTTTCAAGGACAAGGATTCCGGCGATATCGAGCGGGTAGGTCAGTTGGATGTAATAGCCCAGACGCTGGGATACATCGACAGGCGTATAGGGGTCTTTGCCGCTGCTGTCGAGATACCAGTAGGCGACGCAGGAGTACTGGGTGGGACGCGTATCGGCCCAGTATTTTTCGATGTACCCTTCGAACGAGGACTGGAAGGGGACATTATCCACGATGTGCCAGCGGTTGTTGGAGATATGACCTTTGTTATTTTCGCTGATGGTTTGATTGTGATAGGGGGCGGCGAAAAAGGCCGGATCGCTCCAGGCATAGCCGAAGTAATCTTCCGAACCGGTGCCGTAGCTGGAAGGGAATTTTTCGCCATCGACGAAGAATTTCTCATCGCCCTCGCCCCACCATCCGCCGCGGGGATTCCAGATATGGAGTTCGACACCGACAAAGCGGCCCTTTCCCTGCGTGGTCAGCATGGTCCAGTCAACCCAGCGTTCGGGTTCTTTGGGCAGGAAGATGTTGCGGTGCCACTTGGCATGAAAACGGGCATATTGTTCTATTGGTTTTTCGAGAGAGGTGTAGGATATTTCCAGTTCGATCTTGCGGGCCTCGGTTCCGTTATTGGTGATGGCGATGACGGCCTGTTTGGCAAACGGCATAAACCAATTGCTGTAGAAGCAGTCTTTGGTTATTCCCAGCGGCAGGGATTGATAATCATTGATGCCGGGAGCGGTGCCGAAGAAGTCGCCGATGGGGCACCAGACGGCGGGGGAGTCCTGATCATCCCAGGTGATGCTCAGTGTCAGTTGGCGGGTCAGTTCCCGCTGACGTTCGATGTCATCGGGAATGCCGGCCAGACGGAGTTTCAGGGAGGTGATGGCCCTTGCACCGGAGAGGGTGATAATCTGGTCTTTTTTGCCCGGTTCGATGGTCAGAGACTTCTTTTCATGGATGGCATTGGGATATCTTACCGCTGTAAAATCGGGCCCGCAGCTTGACAGCATTTTGTCGGCCTTGTCCAGTGCGGCAGATTCTTCGGCGGACAGATTCATCTTGAATGTCGGCAGCACGGTATCTTTGGGATACAGGGTATAGGTGAACTGATGGAATTCGCCGTAATTTTTATCAGCGACGATTTTGCAGGACTTCTGGAAGGGAATGGGGACGAAGTTGTTTTTGCCGCTGGCTGCGAGATACACCAGGGCCGGGCGATTAAACGGCGGCTGAGTCCGATTGAAGTAGTCCACAAACGATAAATCCACAGCGGGTGTTTCGGCGCCGTCGAGGTAAATCCGCACGTGGCCCTTTTGGGGGGTTGCCGACCAGATGCGCCAGATGCAGCCTGGGCCTTCCATTTCGGCCAGGACGAGCTTGTCTTGTTCTGTTCGTATAAAGCCAGCACCTCCGAAGCCATCCCCATTGGAATCCCAATTGACGTATTTGCCGGTGCTTTGGTCATAATAACTCTTTCTGTCGTAACTGGACCACATCTGGCAGGTCTCCCCCTGATCCGGAAAAGTCGATATCCGTTCAAGGTCGGTCAATCGATTAATCAGATCGATGTAGGTGAATTCTTGTGCCGCGTCGGCCATTGAAACGAGAGATGAAAGTGAAAGAATCACCACCGCTGCAATTTTCCTGTTCATCGCTTATTCTCCTTATGTCATGTGTAAGTTTTACCGTTTATTTTTGGGCCGGGATATATCCGTCGGCGATGCGCTCGGCATAGGGGGTTAATGGAGGAAGGGGGGTACTGGGAATGGGTTCATACCAGAATGCCGCAACGTTAACGTCTTCCTGTTTGTTGTAATACCCGCCGCCGCCTTCATCGCCGGCGCCGATCTGCTGGAGGGTGATGCGGATGTCCTTTTTCCAGTAAATCGGGTCTTTCAGGTGCCAGCGGTAGAGTGTCCAGAGCCAGTCCCTGCGGAGGCTGACACCGCCATATAGATATGCATTCTCGTGAAATCCCCAGGCCTGGCCGATGTAGTCTTCGGTGCCTGTGCCGCAGAGGGTCGGGAACTGCTCGTCGCCGTCGAGGTAGGCCTTGAATTCGCCTTCACCCCACCATTTGTGGTCTGCGTTGTTGATGCCGATGACGCAGCCGGCAAACCGGCCCATTCCGGTACGCTTGGGCAGAATGGTGAAATCCACACCGAGGGTGGTGGGATTTTCGCGGTGGTATAAGACGTGCAGGCGGCCCACATCGTCAGATAATGAATCGTTAAGTGTCAAATCTATCTGGTAATAGAAAGGCACATCTTTTTCAGTGCCTTCATTGGTGATGGTGAATCTGGCATGGCTTGTAAACGGCATGGGCAGAAAGATCGACATGCCCGCGGTATCGGTCATGGAATGAACGGCCGACTGGTAGGCTTTGGCGACGCCATGAGCAGCACCGAAGAAGTTGCCGATTGGAGCCTCGATGGATGGAGTGGTTTGATTATCCCAGTAACCCCGGATGACAAAGCCGAGCAGATTTTCTTTTTTGGCCGGCAATGTAACCCACATCCGGCGGATGATGCCGGGACCTTTAATGTCACACAAAGTGATGGCCTGGCCTGGATTGAGGTTTTTGAGGGCGGCGCCTTTACGGCCGACACCAATTTTGCTGGCGGCGGTACCACCTTTGCCTTTTTCGCCGGTGGGATTTTCAAAGGTAATCGAGCGGGACTCGATGGGCACATTCACCAGATAAGGGAGATCTGCCGGGTCCATGTCGGCAGGTGATGAACATCCCAAAGCAAAAAACACGACACTCAATAATGTCCATTTTACTGACTGGCCAAACATGTTGTTCTCCTTGAAACTATGTTTGTGATACGACGACATCAGTTTTGATACAGCGATGCTGATTACGGGTTATCATACGCGTTCTCGACTGGGATTTCAAGACTGTAATTCCGATTCGAGTACGGTGTTATGATATCATACACAAACCATTGTGCAATAAATAAAAGGCGATAAATTCAAGTTCGGCCCAGTTATGCATAGGCCTGCTGCAGGCATAAAAAAAGCGATGGCCCTATAGACGGGACCATCGCTTGGTTTCAGCAATACTGTAAGTCTGTTTTATTATTTCTTGCGGCGAAGTCCAACCAGGGCACCCAGTCCGAGAAGAGCCATTGTTGCCGGTTCCGGAACAATGGTCAGGGCTGTCGGCATACCGCTGGTGGGATCCAGCCAGCCGCCCATATCGGCGACTTCGGCATTTGATAACGCGCGATTCCATACCGCGACTGTACCGGCGAGACACCATGCATCTTCCCAGCTATCATCTGCGAACAGATGAAATCTGTCCAGTTCCAGTGAAAACCTGCCGTCCACACTCCGGCCGGCAGCATCAACAAACAATGTGCCGTCCACAAACACTTTGAAGGAATTACCATTATCCACAGACAGCACGATTCTGTGCCATTTGGTAGCATCAAACGTTGCGGATGAATAGCCAACACCTTCGTTGCCGCCAACACCAATGGTTGCTGCAGCCGGAGTTGCTGCATTGATCCACAGGTCGCCATCATTAGCATTTCCATTCCAGGAAGTCTGGTACAGACTGTTCCAACCGGGATCTGCCTTATAATCAATGGCTACGGTATATTCGTTGATATAACTGCCGCCGCCATTAGGAGCGATACCATGATAGCAGGTAAGATAATCCCAGGCCCGATCCTGAACGATGCCGTTATCGCTGAGTCCTGGATTGATAGCAGTCCAGGGCCCCACCATCCAGGCACTATTGTCAGGATTGCTGGTGACCAAATCTGTACCAACCGTCGCCTTCAGCTTATTGGCACTGTCCTGAAACCGCCATAAGCCGGTCAGACCATTGGCAGAGACATCTCCGAGTGCGGCGGAAGCCACGCCCGCCATAACCAAAACACATCCAACCACCACTATACAATTCTTCTTCATCGCCTTACCTCCATAAAATGTTAATATTTTCCAGGAAAACTACAGGATTTTCCGGATGTTAGAAGTCTCATCATTTATTCCCAAGGTGCCTTGCCGGTAATGCTGGTATACCAGTTTTCAAGCCAGTTATCGGCTATCATGGCCAGATCTATCATGTTGACAACACAATCACCGTTCAAGTCCTCTACGGGAGCATTGATTCCCATGAGGCCGCCCTGATAACAATCATAGGGCCCCAAAACATCATACGGTGTGCCGGGAGCGATGTCACAAATAAGCGTACCGCCTTGAACCTGTCTTTTTTCCGTTGACAGATAAACATCACTGAATACAAACGACGGGCAGGTAGCGGCCACTGCATTGGTGCCATAAACTCTTACATAGACGTTTGTATCCGCCGTTGTTGCAGTATAGGTTGTACCAATCATCTGCCAATTGGATTTCTTTGGTGTAGAAGTGGAACTTGCGCCTTTAATATCGCCGGTGGCATCAGCAAAAGCTTCTGCGATTTTTACATAACCGCTCTGGCTGGTCATTACACCAGTGTGAATCACCGCGGAATTTGTAACTCCTGCCGGTATTCTCCACAGTTCAATATGGAGAACAGGCGCAGGTTTTGGCCATGTCGTAGCGTAAGCACCCCACAATTTGGGATCGATTAACACACCGCAAGCCATATCCAGATTATATGTCAACCCAGGTGTTAACGTGCCTATAATCTGACCATAAACCATGCTGCCGCTGCCATAGACTACAATGTCATTCAATCCTGGTGAAGGGATGGGCGAACTGTAATACGCCGAGCTGAATATGCCTCCC
The DNA here is from genome assembly GCA_039679345.1 of Anaerohalosphaeraceae bacterium. GTDB lineage: Bacteria > Planctomycetota > Phycisphaerae > Sedimentisphaerales > Anaerohalosphaeraceae > Anaeroglomus. Next base: position 5,941 of record JBDKVE010000083.1, on the reverse strand, counting down.
TGATTATTCAAATCATAACTGGACGGCACTTCATAGATCCAATTCGGAAGCAATGACGTCGTAGGCATGCCGGTGGTAAACCAGGCTCCCCAGCCATCCGTAGTTGTCAGGCTTGTGTACAATTCAGGTAAAGCCGTCTGGATGATGGACAGGTCTTCAAAGCCGCCATTGACAAGCCTGTTTGAGCGTTTTTCAGGCCATTCGTTTGGAATGGTTGTTCCCAGATACGCATAACCAACATACATCGTGCCGGATTGTACATAATAATGGGTAAACGTATTGGCATAAGAGAACCGAATCGTTATCGGCTTGCCTGCATCGGCGGCATCGGCAGTATAAGTGCCATACAGCGCACGCCATATACTTCTTGACAATGGGCGGGAAAATGTGGCTTTGATGACGTTGTCCACAACGATTTCCATTGTGGCGGTATCTTTCCAGCCATACCACTCGCCGGATTCATTGCCGCTGGCCATTACATACCCCATCGCATAATACGTCTGACCCGCAACCGCAACAGTGGATGTGCTTTGCTCAAGAACCCCATTCGGATCATCGATATATGAATCTTTGGCAGGCGCGGAAACCATATCACAGGTATAAGCCGAAACATTGACGCCAACAGGATTCTGATGCGGCATACCGTAGATATATCCCGTTCTGCCGCGCTGAGACAGGTGACAGATGCCATAGTTGCCTGTTCCAGTAAATGTCCAGCCGGCAGGATTCATTACCTTATGAAGTCCTTCTTCTGAAACCTGGTTGAGGTCCCAGGAAAAATCGCCATTGGCCAGTAATCCGCTGTTCCGAGGGTCAAGCATACCGGTAGAACTGTCCAGCCATCCGCTAGCAAACGTTAAAATATCTTCGTTATTAACAATAGTGTCTTTATTAAAATCACCGGCTCTATAGGTGGCTATATGCTGATCTGTGTTGGCCTGGTCGGAAACCGGATTGAATTCATCGAGGTAAACAACGGTATTGTCATTACCGCCTACAAAAGATATTTCGGTCCATACGATCGGGGTACCAACGGTTGGCTTGGGATAAGCAAATTTCAACTCCTGCCAGACGTGGTCACCCTTGCACAAAGGCAGGTAAACCTCTCCCAGGAGCGTCATAATGGTATTGGGGTCAACGGTTGGTGAATCACCGGTACAGCTATAGGAACGAACGCATAGCTGGGTAGTGTTGCTGCCATTGACGACGGCCACACGTGCATAGGTCTTGAAGTAATCTTTAAGCGTCCAGCCATAGGCTGGGTTGTATTCCTGATACCCCCAAGACCGCTGACACAATGCAATGCCCGGGGTAATATACGCCGCGAATACCGCGATATTAGGTTCTACGGTGCCGCTCCAGGACGGATCGATCCATTCAATACCATAACGATCGACATCACTTGCGGCTACCGTATAGCTGGGACTGGTTAAATCTACGGCAGTCCACTTGCTGCCGACGCAGTCATATCCGCAGGCTGCGCGTTCGCCGGGTGCAAGCACTGTTTGGTATGCCCACCAGATCGGATTGGTCGTATTATTGGCCTGCAGAGTAATATCCCACTCAAAACTTCGGCTCCACAGCATCTTCCAGCCGCTCTGTCTCCAGGCAAGTTCTGATTCTTTGATAAAATAATTGTCCGGCAATCCCGGCTCCGGTTCTTCATCCACAACGGTCAGCGGGGTGGCAGTATGATTGGCCAGTTTGGCCACTTCCGCGGCGGGCAGATAGCTGCCGGCCCATACGGCAACATCGTCGAGGGCACCGGTGAAATAAGAGGTGTTGTCCAATTTTGAACCGATTACAAAATTGGCGGTCGCCACAGGCATCTCGATACCCGGGATACTAACCGACTCAATTTCCGTTCCATTAACATACTTTTTGATGAATGCCCCATCACAGGTGACTGCCAGGTGGTACCAGACACCCAGCGTTTTTTGGGTGGTTGTTTCTGTGCCGATTGCAATCCGATTCCCACTGACGCCTGTCCATCCGAGGTAGTCATAAGCATCCGGACTGGAGGAGGCGGCCGAAGGATCCAGGGCCAACTGAACACTATAGGCGGATGTGTGTACAAGATTCGGGAACAGGTTGTTAAAATAGTCCAGTGCGTCTCTTCGTACCCACAGTGCAATGGTAAAGGCTTCACCAAGATTGGTTAAGCCGGGCAGATTCGGATCCATCACCATTGTATTGGGATCAACCACCATGCGATTGCTGTTAACGCTGCTGAATGTGTTGGTGTTAAAGCGAAGGGCGCTGCCGGTTCCATCATGGCCGGCGGTCCACTGCGGGTAATTGGATTTATTGGCGGAAGAAAGAACACCGGTTTTGCCGTTACCTGAAGAGTCTGTGGTGGTCATGCCACTGCCTTCATTAAATGCCCAATAACCGGCCAGGTCACCCATGACCATCGATACGGTCAGCATCAGTACTGTAAAAATCAACTGCTGTCTCTTGATCATCACACAGCCTCCACAAATCAATTAATTACATCAAGATTGTTACAATTTCCTAATCCTATCTATTCATTACACAGCCAAGAAAATGGAGCAAAGAATTTGTCCAGGCTTACCAGACGTTCATATTTTCATGTCCCGGATAGGGTTTGGCAAATTTCAGATAAGCATTACGCCCGGCTTCCCCCAATACCGTTTCAACATGGCCATCCACAAATATCACGTTGGCTTTTCCTTCGTTGCGTTTGCTGCTGGAGACACCATGATAGGTTGCAAAGTTATCCGTAGCGCCTTCGGGTTTGGATTTGTTGGCATTCATCCAGAGGGCATTATCATTCAAAACATTGACGCAATACACTTTATCCCGATCATTCTCCCGGTACTGAATCGGCCAGAGATTTTCTTCTGAGAATGAAAAGCACTGACTGGGATTTTTTACGCGGGATACCTTCATGGATATTTCCCGGGTAAACATTTCCGTATTCCCCACAATTAACAGAGATTCCCAATCAAAACCAAGGAACCAGTTCATGGAATAGCTGTAAGTGGGGCCGAAAGGGGTCAGCATCGAATGAACCGATGCGTTGGGGCATCCCTCTTTGCCGCCATGAATGGCGTTGGTTTTAAACACGGGGCACAAGTGCACGTCCTCATTGGACAAATAAGGCCACAGTGAGCCATCCGGTTTATCTCTGTCATTATGCCACATGCAGCCCTTGGTAACGGCCGGGGCATTGGCGATGGTGTCCTGACTGAAAAGCCAGGATACCATAAATGGAGCCCTGTCTTTGTTTTCAGAAGCATACATTTGCAGCGCAGGCCCGTAGCTTTTCAGGTTTGTTGAACAAATCAGGGTCTGAGCAGCGATTTTTGCCTTACTGAGGGCGGGTGACAAAATTCCCAGCAGTAAAGCAATAATAGCAATCACAACGAGCAACTCGATGAGTGTGAAACCTGTCTTATTTTCGGTCTTGCTCATTTTTACTCCTACAATTCCATCCTTATCTCTTCCTGTTCATTCCTTAACACCGTTACCAGGGATATCCCCACGATGCCATTGTGTTACTATACCTTATTGTCGGCTAAAATGTCAATATCTTTATTGCACAAACTTTTGTGCAGGCTTAGTAGCGTTATTCACGGAGCCTTATACGGCCCATAAAAACAACGCATAAAGCCAGAATGCGGTTACGGGAAATTACAAATTTATTGTGAATAATTGAATTCACAGGACGTTAATCTAAAAACAGCCATAGATAGTCCAGATAAATTCAGTATTACGGATGTTATGGATATCCAGGGATGCCTTTGTAAGTATTTTGTATACAATATGTTATGTGTATTTGGCGCATCCTTTAAACTTTTTGAGAATAGCTCTGAGTCACCATGATGGATGGCTGCGGTCGAAGCTGTAAGCTTATGGAAGGGGAGCTTTCTGGCAGGTGTACATGGGGGCAAAGATGTATTCCAGCCGTTTTGAAGGGATATTTTTCTGCTTGAGGGTCATCTTTTTTCTGAGCATGTTTACCGCTTCTCTGCCCATATCGGTTTCCGGCTCAAGCATGGCGGTGGCCGTCAGGCCTATTCGAAGATGTGACTCGCCTGCAAAGGTGATGATGGACAGGTCTTTGGGGATTCGCAAATCCAGACGAGCCGCTGCCGCATAAACCGAAGGAACCGAATACGACCAGTAAAACAGCATGGCTGTGGGCCGGTCGGGGCGTTTCAGTACGGAATAAAACAAATCGATTTGTTTTTCCACGGAATCATCGATTTTATGATCCGGGGTAATGTCGCGGAATTCAAGCCCGGCCTTTTTCATGGCCTCGATATAGCCATTGCGTCTGTCCGCTACGCTGTGGTGGGCGTCCGGCTGAAGATCCTTAAAATAGACATTGCAGTAAGCGATTCGCTTGTGTCCCAGCTCGATCAGATGCTGTGTGGCTTTTTCGGCGGCCGAGAAACTGTCGGAATAGACAGCGTTGTAATCCATTTTATAATTCATCCACACCGTCGGCATCGATGTGTGTTCAATGGCAGCTTTGATGTTTTCAGGCAGGTCCTGATAGTAGTTGATAATTAATCCATCCGCCATCAGCGAGCGGAATATTTTGGGTAACTGGTGGCTGTCAATCGTTTGTTCCGGGATGTTGGACAGCAGTAAGTGAGTGTCGTCTATTTCGAGATTCCGATGTATTTCATTGACCATGATTTCGGGCAGGTAGTTTGTGCCGGTCTGATGGGTTGTGCCCTGATATTGGCCGGCGCTGCCGCTTTGCAGCAGGGCGACACAGCGAAATTTTCCTTTTTTAATACCCGCAGCGTACGCATTGGGGAGATAGCCGAGCGTTTTGGCGATTTTCTTGACCCGTTCCTGGCAGGCCGGGCTGATCCGGTACTGGTCTGCCTTGCCGTTGAGTATGCGTGAAACAACGGATACATCCACCCCTGCAGAATACGCTATTTCTTTCAATGTTACCGACACTTGAACTCCTGTAAATCTGAAAGTTATTCGGATTATGCTGGCATTCTACAGCGGTAAACCCGTGAATTCAATCAATTTCTGAATATTCGACAAGTCTAGTCATTTTTCATGGAAAATATTTGACTATACATGAGGACTTGCGTAGTATTCGCGGGTATGGAGAAAAATCAAAATAAAACCTGTAAAAAACATTCTTGCTATGCACAGAGTGCGCTGATTTTCTTTTCTATTCTTTTGCTGTCATACGTGGATTATATTGTTCTGGAAAAGATCTATCACCCCATAGCCGCCAAACATAATATCAATTGGGATGCTGAATTTAATGCTGTCATTTTTGGCAGGCAGACACCCATTCTCAGGTGGCAGTTGGCCTTTATGCCGCTGGGTGTGGTACTATTTATTCTGCTGGGTATTGCGGCCAGATCCTTCCGCCTGGCTTTCAGCGGAATTCTATTGTTTGCCACGGGGTGGGAAGATATTTTCTACTATCTGATTCAGGGGAAATGGCTGCCGGCCGAGTTGGGTTGGCTGGACTACTCGCCCCTGATGGGACTGACCCGGCATATCAGTGCGACAGAACATGTAACTTCAACGGGCATCATTGTTTCCAGTACAGTTGGCCTGTTCATTGCCGGGATTGTATTGTTTGGGTCTGAATATAAAATGAAGCGAGATACCGCATAGCTGCAGGTGTTTATTCGCCGGTTCTAAAAATGCTATTGCCTTATCAGGAGTGTTCTAGTATAATTGCAGCAAAAGCATTGAACAAATGTTTGTGCAGTTATTTGAGCGAAATAGCTAAAGAAGGTTGAGGACGACGTAATGCAGGAAAAAAAGACCTCTGTTACCCGACGGGAACTGATTGGAAGTTCAATTCTGACGGCAGCCGCTTTGAGCGGCGGGTGTGCATTCCATACCGCGACAGGACAAACGAGGCCTGGGCGTAAATCAAGCGTAAAAAGAACGGTTCGATTGGCCCACATGACTGACCTTCATG
>JBDKVE010000082.1:0-14069 GCA_039679345.1 Anaerohalosphaeraceae bacterium | reverse complement strand
TCAATCCCACTACAATTGCTTGTACCTGACAGTCCTGGGACAAGATCGGTGTGAAAGCGTCATTTTCCGGCATCAGGCGGACATTTCGTTTATCTTTGAAAAATCGTTTGACCGTGGCGTTTTGTTCATCCAGCAGGGCGACGACCAATTGGCCGTTTTCAGCGGTCCGGGCATGTTTGCAGATAATATAATCGCCATCGAGTATCCCGGCGTTGACCATGCTGTTGCCTTTGACCTGCAGGACATACAGGCTGCCGTGATTGCCGAAAACTTCCGATATCCCAATGGCCTGCTGGTTTTCAATGGCTTCTATGCCATAGCCGGCGCTGACATACCCCAGCATCAGCAAGACCTCGGCTTGCTGTTGTTCGGTCTGCGAGTCAATCTGCTCAAGCAGTCTTTTTGCTTTTTGCGTGAGGACTAAAGAGCGAGCCTTGCCGCTGGATTGCTCCACCAGATTTTTTTCGCGCAGTGCGACAATATGCTCGAATACGGTTGGCCGGCTTACTTCCAGCGTGTCCGCAAGTTCTTCCATCGTCGGCGAATAGCAATGCCTGACCTGAAAGCTTTCGATTTCCTGCAGGACCGCCAGTTGCCTGGGGGTGATGATGACTGGATTGGGGTTTGTTTTCATGCGTGGTATTCTCCACCTCGGATACAGGTTGTGCTGGAGCGGTTGAATTTGCAAGAGCCTCTTCCATCAGCAGTTCCGGCTGGATTGACCCACCAACCAGATCGGCGATGATTTCGAGCACTTTTAACAGAGGATTCGATACGGTTTCGGGCACCGGTTTTGCCTTATTCTCGACAATCTCATAACTGAAATCTCCGCCCGGTCCCAGCTTGAACAAAGGCGGCTGCTGATGATTAAAACGTTTCCATTCCATGATTTCACCTTTCTTCTACATCGTCCATCCATTGACTCAGTAATCTATCGGCAAAACCATATAGAAATCCTAACAAAAACCGTACAGGAAGGAAAGAAAAATAATATTATTTCTATAACTCTTTTTTGCGTATTTGGTTATGCGCCCCAAAAAAATCACAAAAATTATGATTCAGAATAGACATTGATCCATAACGAGGCCATTGCCTGTAAAATCAATAGCAATACAAGAGTGACTATGGCCACAATAAAGAAAGATGGATTCATAAGACAACGAATAAATGCAATCATAGCAGTCTCAAACAAGGTATAAATCCCTCGCAAAACAAGCGGGCAGCAGAGCAGTCCTATCCCGGTTAAGACCGTCAGTACGAGCAACCCTCCGATAAGCCGTTCCTGCAGGATGACGTGGCGCAGCATCTTTTGGGCCTTAAGCCGCTCCATTTCCTGGACCACTTTATGCGTGAAGGCAGGATTGCTGCAAGGGGAGACCTTCAGATTTGCCGACAGCCACAAATCGAACACCTCTTCATTGTATTTATTTTCGGACATAATCGTTTTCCCATACTGCGTGTAGTTGATTATACAGTTCATTACGTCCCCGGTGCAAATGTGTTTTAACCGTGTTTTCCGGCATTTGGAGAATGTGTGCAATTTCCCCGATGGATTTACCCTCACGGTAATACAGAACAATCGCCGCGGCCTGCGGAACAGCAAGCTGCTGGACAACGGCCCACAGACGCTGATGCTGTTCCCTATTTTCAAGACTCTCGGGCGATGCTGTTTGGGGTGTGGGAAGGGTATCGATCGTTTCATCCAGGGCTTCGCCGGCGGTTTTTTTCCTGCGATAATCAACGGCTTTATGATAAGCGATGGACCACAGCCAACTGCTCAACTTGCTTTTTCCATTGAATTTTCCAATAGACTGCCATGCCGCCAGAAACGTTTCTGACGCGGCATCTTCGGTATCCAGCTCCGACAGCCCCATCATCCTGCAGCAGGCAAAGACCATGTCCTGGAATTCCCGGACAAATCGCGCAAACATCCGGCTGTCGCCGGCCTTGAGCGAGGCAATACAAATGCCGTGTTTATCCTTTTCCAGTTGTGTTCCCAAGTCTGTTTCCTGTTTCTTGATAAGTCGGGCCGATTTTCATAAAAGTTTCAAAAAAAATGAAACCTGCCCCGGTTTTGCCTGACTTATTATACAGGAAAACCGAAAAACAGTCATTTATAAGAAAGGATTATAGTATGGAATTAATACCTGTATTGTCGGCGGTTGTGGATGTGACTACACAAGGGGATGGCGAACATGTGACAATTGATCCAATGGGTCCCATGTTTATGTCGGCGGTCTATCTTTTTATGATTCTGCTGCCGATCCTTTTGATTTTACTCATTGTTTTTTACAGGAAAAAATACCAGCATCAGCAGGTCTTGGCGGCGATGGAAAAGGGGATACCTGTATCGGACCTGATTGCAAAACCGGTGCAGCGGAATTGGGAAATCAACTGGATCAGGAGTCTTTCCGCCGGCATAGGTTTCCTCTTTGTTGCTTTGGCGCTGTCAGGATTATGGCTCTGGACCAATAAATCATCAGGTGTAGAATCAATGCCTCCGTCATTTATGATCATTCCAATCGTTATTGGCGGGCTGGGGTTGATTTATTTGTTCCGTGGACTCCTGCAAAGGGCCTATGAGAAAAAGCAGGACAAATTGCCGCCGGCACAATTGGATTAAAGCATTCAAAAAGGGAGACTAAAAAGGGACTGCAATGTCCCTTTTTTTATTGAATTCGCCTGCGGGAAAATGTATGCGCAAAAAAAGACCGCCCGCACTTCGCAGAAGGAGGAGGAAGTCGGTGTACTTCCCAGGGCTACTGAAGTTACGGGCGGCAGAAGGAGCTTTTAAAGTTAGTGTTGCATCGAACCTTCTTAAAACCGCTCAATGTCAACAAATTCACTTTATTGGATACGGTAAAACATTGCAAGAAAAAAAAAGTCATCTATAAAAATATTTTTCAAAAAAACTAGGTATTTTTCCGGATATATGGATATGGGGAGTCTTGTAAATACTGTAACTGTTTAAAATATAAAGGCATAGAAAAGTAGATATATTGTGGCTATTTTTGTCGAATCAAGAGGCGAGAGTCAAAAGAATCGACAAGATTATTCTTTTTAAGGTCAGCAATATATCGCTGGCCGTCTTGCCAATATCCTGCAGTAGGTTTAAGTGCAGGACAGGATTTTGTAAAATAACGGTTCAATTCCTTAACAAGCAATTCACGAATCAGCTTACTGGTCATGGAAGCCAGCGCCACCGGCAGAAACTTTCCGTCGGCCTCAACGGAAAAATGCAGCCGCATCTTCTTATTGCCGCTGCCCATTTCATAGCTGCTCAGTGTTTCGCTTTCGCCCAGAATAGTCAATTCCATCCCCGGAAACATCCGCAGCAGCTCCTGATGGTACTGCATCCGCCCGCCCTGACGGTCGATCAAAAACTGCATTGGCCCGTCATTGTCGGCATAATGATGAAATACCTCATGAATCAGGGAGCAGATTTCGATAAACAGCACACGTGATTTATTTTTGATTTTGTCGATGCGTTCGTTATAAAGCCCGGCTTCTAGAAAACGCGTTTGCATCCAGAGCAGCTTCATCTGCTGTTTATCGAGCATTCGCTGCCAGACTCCTGCGGCAATAGTCGCATCCTGCGGCCAGGATAGGGTTACTGAGGCTAATTCTTTATACCACGGATAACGACTTAAATCGCCCCATGAGGAAGGGCTGATCTGTTTGAGCAATTCTAAAAGAGTCTGCGGCGCTGCAAACGAAGCCAGAGGATTTTGCGATTGCGCGATGGTTTCAAGGCAGGCCAGCACGGTGCGTAATAGGTGAACGGGGCCCTTTTCGCGGGAGAATGCCTTTTTGCTATCATTAATTAAAAGTCTTCCGGCAAGTCCTTTTTTATCCTTCGAGACAGCGCTATTCAGCACCGACCATAAATCGGATTTAAGCAGCGTTTGCGGCAGGGAAAAAGCCACCCCCGATACAACAAGCGGGCCAAGCAATGGGCCGTACCCGGCCTCGTCGATTCCCACCAGAATCGCCATCGACTGCTCCGCCTAATCCGGCCAGACGCCGGAGAAGACCTCAACGGCCGGGCCGGTCATATAGACGCAGTTATCCGTATCACTCCAGTTCAGTTCCAGGTCGCCGCCGGGCAAGTGAGCCATGGTGACGCGCTGGCATCGTCCGGTCAGAAATCCTGCAACCACGCAGGCACAGGCCCCGGTACCGCAGGCCAGCGTAATGCCGCTGCCGCGCTCCCATGTTCGCATGGTGAATTCCCGCGGACTGTCGGCCTTGACAAAATGCACATTGACCCGCTCAGGAAACAGCGGATGATTTTCAATCAGCGGCCCAACCACCGACAAATCGATGGCATCAAGGTCTTCGCAGAAAAAGACCGCATGAGGATTGCCCATCGAAACACAGGTCATGCTCAGTTCCTGACCGGCCACCTGAAGGCTGACGCCCACGACCTGATCGGTCTCAAGGGCCACAGGGATTTGCGAGGCCTGAAGAATCGGCTGGCCCATATTAACGCAGACCCGTACGACTTTATTGTCCCGGTTAGTGTCCAGTCCCAGAGTCAAAATTCCCCGGCCGGTCTCAATCCGAAGCGAATGCGGCATGGTTGCCATGCCGGGAACGGAAAATTCCGTATTGGCCTGGGCCAGGCCGTAGTCATAAACATATTTGGCGACACATCTTATGCCATTGCCGCACATCTTGGATTCAGAGCCGTCGGCATTGAACATCCGCATCCGAACGTCGGCAATCTGGGAAGGGCAAATCATAATCAGGCCGTCGGAGCCGACTCCGCGGTGACGGTCGCTGATTTTAACAGCCAATTGTGAAGGATTTTCAATTTTATGGCGGAAGCAATCGACATAAACATAGTCATTGCCCAGCCCGTGCATTTTCGTAAATTCCATAGTCTCGCCTCAATCAAAGTCTATAACAGACCCAAGAATAACCTGAAATTGGCAAAAAAGCAAGCAAAACAAGATATGAAACAATGTCTATGCAGAATAGTTTATATGGAGGATTTCCGGCCGATTTTATGCTCCGAGCCTTCCATCAGCCGCTTGATATTTTCCGCATGGCGGGCAATGACCAGCAGCGGCATCAGGATTGCCACAATAAACAGAGGCCACAGACGCCCTAATTCCCACTCGGCCAGACAAAAAGTAAAAATCGCCAGCGATACCGGGAATATAACTGCCGCCAGAATCGAAGCCAGTGAGACATATCGCCAGATCCACAGGGCGATTCCCCAGACGGCAAAGGTAATCAGTCCGCAAAAAGTATAATAAGGCCACAGGCCAAGTACAACGCCCAGACTGGTGGCTACGCCTTTGCCGCCTTTGAAGCCCAGATACACAGGGAACACATGCCCCAATATCGCAAGACACCCTACAAGCAGCCACAACGAAAGCTGTCCCAGTGTCGCCTGATCCTTATCGATTAATCCGAATGCCGGCACCAGTACCATCGGAATCAGCCCTTTGAGCACATCCATCGCAAAGCACAGGTAGCCCCATTTTTTGCCGAGAGTCCGGGTGACATTGGTTGCCCCGATATTGCCGGAGCCGACCTTGCGCAGGTCCACACCCTGAGTGCGGGCAATCAGCAGACCGAACGGAATCGCCCCGACCAAGTAAGCCGCTATGGATAAGACTGCAAACATCATGAACCGTGTCGTCCTTTCTTACGATCTATGATTATACCATACAAATCCAGCAGTTGCCGGACATGTCGGGTAATCGAAACACGCTCTTTCAGGCCGTCAGCAACAATATTGTCCGTCAGCCGGTGTATTGTATCAGGATTTGCCAGGTCTGCAATAGATTTAGTCATCGCATCAATATCGGATGGAGATTGTATAATAAATCCGTGCCTGCCCGCTTCGTACTGTTCCGATGCGCCGTTAAGCGCAGTCGTAATGACCGGCTTGCCCGTGGCCAGGGCTTCGAGGATAAACCGTGAACACGGATCATACCAGGACGGCAGAATCGCCGCATCGCAGGCCGTCATGGCGGTGGCGGTTTCCTGTTGCGGGCCGCAGAAAACAATCCGGCCGCTGACACGATATTGTCCGGCCAGCCGCTGATAGGAGGATATCTTGTTCGACCCGGCCGCCACGATGACAGCAGGGCACTGTGGTGTATGGTCAATGGCCTTCGACAGGGCGATAATTGCTTCGCGCAGACCCTTCAGCCGAAAATTGGTTGCGGCAAAAAACAGTAAAATTGCTTTGTCACGAATTGCAGCCGGAACCTGGTCAAGGATTCCCCGACGAAAAGCCTGACTTTTTTGCGGATCGGCAGGGCGGTTGGGATTGATGCCGTTGGCTATCACGGCAATCCGGCGTTCCGGCAGATGATAATGCCGTACAAACTGCTGCTTTACATAATCGGACAGTGCTGCAATTATCGTCTGCTGATGATCAGCACATAAACGGGATTCGGCCTGCAAAAAAGCCGTCCGCCGGAAATTCAGAAAATGGCTTTTCTGTTTCCAGAGCCTCACCCATGGATTCGAATAACTGGCCGCATTTTGCAGCATGGCTTCTTTAAAGCTTCCGCCTCGCGGTTGATAAATATCGGCACAGCCCAGAGGCAGCGTGCTGTGAATGATATCGTAATGGTTCTGCGAAAGATGATGTTCGATGGCGGCTTCAAACGTTTTCAGCGAGGTGCGATGATTGTCCTGCTCCGAACATAAGATGGAAACATTCTCGCCGGGTTTGCCTGCCGCGGCAAGTATCTGTGCATCAACGCCCTGAGCCTTCAACTCCTGCGCCAGTTCGGACACGGATCGCTCGGCTCCGCCAAGGCGTATGGATGTTCGTTCGATAATGATTGCAGTGGACAGCATGGCAGCTATTGTATCCGCAGAGGGTTTATTTTGCAAAAGGGACTTCTTTGCCCCGGCGGATTTGGCGGTCGGCCATCCACCAGGCTTTTCGTTTGAGCTGACGGATAAACCGACGGTCCGAGGCTGTCAGTCTTTCCTTCTGACAATAACGCAGATAAAATCGCAGGCGGTCCGATTGGCTGATGACATCACCCGGTGAGGAATAATACAATTGTGTCAGGTCTTTTAGAATCCATCGCCGCCGAAACAGCCGCGGCTGAAAGGCCCGCTGTAAATCAATCAGGGAAAAACCATTGGCCGCAGAAAAAAAAATGTGGCACAGATACAAATCCCGATGACAATAGCCGGCCTGGTGAAACCGCCGGACAAAATCAGCCAGCGAATAAATAAATGCGGCGCGTTCCGTCTGATTACTGTTCTGAGGAGGTTGGGTCAGACAATCGGGTAATTGTTTTTCCAGCGATTGCGCCGCCGGAATTTCCAGCAGAATGACAAAGCTTCTATCCTCAAATAATCCTCGCCAGCGACCGCCATAAGCAATGGTATGATACGTGCCGACTCCTGCCTGCTCCAGTGGCCCGCAGGGCAGATAATCATACATCGCCGTTAAAGCCTTCTGCCCGTGAGCCAGCCAGTTACGCACTTGTGTCATCATCGGCGGATGATCATATCGCTTTAGAAAGCAGCGTTGCGGGGGATTGCCGATGACAAATTCCGTCCGACTCCGCCAGTGGGTCAGCTCTTTTTTGACCAGTGCCTTCCCGCCTTCAAATGCAAATATCGCATCCAGCGTATCCAGATGTATCTGTTTGAGCGCCTCGGCATACTCCGGGTGCGCAAAAACATCGGGGCCAAGCTGGACATATTCGGAATTCATTGAACGGGTACCCCAAGAACGGACTTGGCAGTATTAAACACCTGCTCGACGCTGATGGACAACATGCAGTAGTGCTCTTTTTCGATGCAGCGTGGTTTATCACACGGGGCGCACGGGCTCTGGCCGATAATCTGGGTTTCGTTGGGATTATGCGTGTGAGTCCAGGCCGGATTGTTGGGGCCAAACAGTGTAATCAATTTCTTCCCCAGTGCCGCGGCAATATGGCGAGGCCCGGTGTCGTTGGTAATGACCAAATCAGCCTTCTCAAAGAGGGCCTTCAATGGTCCGGGTTTGAGCGGCCACTGCCCAAGGCTTAATATTGAGTGCTTTGCATTACCCTGAATCTGTTCGGCGATGGCGATTTCCTGATGCGTAGGGGCAATGGAAATTACAACCGTGGCTCGATAGATTTCTATCAGCCGATCCGCCAATTCCGCAAAACGCTGGACAGGCCACAGTTTGCTGGGGCCGAAAGCCCCGCCGGGCACCAGAATTACCAGCGGACCTGTCTTCGTATTCAACTGCGGCCATGATGCGGCCAGCATCTGCCGGTCGGCATCAGTCAATCCAATCGTCAGTTTTTTATTTTCAATATTTCCCCCGAGATATTGCGCAACTTTGAGATAATAATCCACCGCCGAGACTGGTTTGAAGTCGCCACCTTCTTTTTCTGGCATCAACTTGTCGGTCAGCATCCAGTTTCGCCCATCCCTCGCGTACCCAACTCTATTGGGAATGCCCGCCAGCAATGTTGTTAGCGCACTGCTAAACGAATTCTTGAACAATACCACCATATCAAACTGTGATTGACGAAGTCTGCGAACCATAGAAAAAAACGATTGATCCAATTCAATCCAGTCATCACAGAATGCCGAGGGTTCTAAAAATGCCCTGTTGGTCCGGCTGGCCAGAAATGTAATCTTTGCCGACCGAAACCGCTGTCGAATTGACGAAAGGGCGGGCGTGGCCATAATCGCATCGCCCAGCGGCGACGGCAGCCAGACCAGAATATGCTGTGGATTGGGAGTCATAGGGGGTTCAGCTTCGATTTCGCATCATGAAAAATGTTAATGTCATCAGTTGCACCACTGCGGCAAAACCGATCATAATCAGGATATGTTCAGCCGAACGTGTCGAATCGAGGAAAAACCAGAAGCTCACCACCAGGCAGCCGACCGCCACAATCTGGCATGCCCCGGCCAGAATCATCCAGATGGAAAAATCCTCATCCCGTCCCAGCTTATAGGCCGCCTTCAGATGAACCAGAACCTCATTGAGCAGGTTCTCCGTGTCTTTGGTCAAAGGCGCATCGGTTCGTACCGTTGGCTTTCGTTCCGTAACAGGGGGCTGTTCCTGCGGTGTCAGTTCTTCCACTGTCGGTATTTCACGAACAGGGTGAACCGCCACGGCAGACTGCGATTTGGCAGGGCTTGGGATAGAACGGGGAGTCTCGGCAGTAATCGTTTGTTTGGGGTTTTGCATATCGACCTGAACCTCCGAAGTCTCGTGGACAGATAGATGTTCTGCTGGGTTTTTGCTGTCATGCTGCTGCTCATACATCCGAATAATATTCACCGCCTCGCGGATATTGACCGCCTGACGGTCCGGCTCCGGGTCACCCGAATTTTTCAGGACGGGCTTAACCGGATTATTAATCAGAATGGTCTTGCATCCCGCACGCTGCCCGGCCTCGACATCCCGATACGAATCGCCAACCATCCATGACTGGCTCAGGTCGATATCGAGTTCTTTGGCCGCCTTCAGCAGCATTCCCGGTGCCGGCTTGCGAAGTTCGCTTTCCATGCGGTACCTGGGAACTGAGCCTTCCGGGTGGAACGGGCAATAGTAAATCGCATCCAGGTACGCCCCTTCATCGGCCAGCATTTTTTCCAGCGTATGATGAATCTGGGCAAGGGTCTCCTCGGTCACGATGCCCCTCGCAACGCCGGATTGATTGCTGACTACGACCAGCCGATATCCGATCCTGCGAAGCTGCGCCAGCGATGCCGCAGCCCCGGGCAGCAGCTTGACCTGGCCGGGGTGGTTGATATACCCAGGGTCTTCAACCAGCGTATCATCACGATCCAGAAATACGGCTTTATGTTTCATCACAGGCCCTTATTGCTGTTTCATTTTTTCGATGGTGGCCGTGGAACTCTTGCCTTCCAGTATCGGCGCCAGAATCGTCCGGCCGCCGTAGGAAGCGACAAACTCCCGTCCAATCACGCCTTTATTGGCCCAGTCGGCCCCTTTAATCAGCACATCCGGGCGAACCTGCTGAATCAGTGCCAGCGGGTCGGGCTGGTCGAAAATCGTCACATAATCCACGCATTCCAGCGCCGCCAGCACCGCCGCCCGCTCATGCTGATTATTAATCGGACGAGTCGGCCCCTTGAGCTGTCGGACGGAATTATCCGAATTCATCCCGACAACCACGATGTCGCCGTGTGATTTGCAGAATTTCAGATATTCAATATGTCCCAGATGCAGCACATCAAAGCATCCGTTGGTAAAGACAATCTTCTGGCCGGATTTGCGATGGAAGGCCAGTTCCTCCCGCAGGGCGTCAATCTCCCGAATCTTCCCGGCCTTGCCCTTGCGTGTAGCAAGGATTTCATTGACAATCTCATCAATGCTGACGGTGGCCACGCCGAATTTCTCGACTTCCAGCCCCGCGGCAATATTGGATATCTGCACGGCCGTTTTATAATCGCATCCCGCCGCCAGTGCTACTGCAATCATGGCCAGCATCATATCGCCCGCACCGGTCACATCATAGACAGTTCTGGGTTGCGTCGGAATTTGTTCCGAAAGAGTATCTGAATGCAGGAATGCACCTTCCTTATCCAGCGTGATAATCGCCGCATCCAGACTGAGCTGCGAATGCAGTTTTTTGGCTGCCTGCTGGGCCGCTTCAATACTGTTGACAGGTATCCCCGAAGCAACCGACGCCTCTTTGCGGTTAGGCGTAATCAGGCACGCCCCCGTAAATTTTGAATAATCCTCATGCAGCGGCGGATCGACCAGCACTTTTTTGCACGCCTGTCGGGCCAGCGTAATCATCTGCTGACAAAATCTCGGCTGCAGAATCCCTTTGTTATAATCCTGCAGACAGACCACATCCGCCTTCGGCAGGCGTTCTTTATACAAATCAAGAAGCTGCTTGTATCGTTCGGCTTCCAGCGGTTCAGTGATTTCATCATCCACCCGCAGAAGCTGCTGCCGGTGTCGATGCTGGGCCAGACCGATGATGCGCTGTTTGGTAATGGTCGGCCGTTCTCCAACAGCCAGCAGCCCCGACAAATCCGCCCCGCGTTCGGCCAGCTTGTTACGCAATTGCTGCCCGGTATCATCCGTGCCGGTAATCCCGATACACAGGCATTTTGCCCCCAGTTCCAGCACATCCGCGGCAACCGAGGCCGCACCGCCGCAGGCATACTCACGCCGAATGACCTTGAGCACCTGAACCGGGGCCTCCGGGCTGATCCGCAGGGCATCGCCATAGACATACATATCCAGCATGAAATCGCCAACCAGTAATACCGTCGGCGAACCCAGGCCGGTCACAATTTTTAATAAATCGGTACTGTTCATATCGTATAATCTTGTCGTTTACTTATTATTTCATGATTACATTATCAATCAGCGTCTGAATAGATTCCGCATTCGCAACAAATTCCAGTTCCATGGCCATCGCACCAAACGAAATCGTCTCAATCTGCCGACAGAACACCGCGGTCTTGACCCAGTCTTTCTGCGTACATACCGCGATATCCGCGCCGCTGTGCCGGGCTTGGGCGGCAATCGATTTGACATCCTGCATCGTATAATCACGGTGGTCGTTGAAAAAGCACGACCCGGTAATTGTGATGCCGTCCTGTTGCAGGCAATTGATAAACGCCTGCGGATTACCGATACCGCAATAGATGAACAGCTTCATCGTTCGCAGTTTTTCCAGCGGCAATTTCTGCCCGTTGGTCAGCGTTGCGTGCGTCAGACGATGGATTGCCCGAGCCACCGGGATCGGTCCGGCCAGTTCCGCAATCCGCTGCTCGATTTGGCCCGCCTGATGGGCATCGGCCAGGTCAAACCGCGTGATAATCGCCGCATCCGCCCGCTTCAACTCGCTTGCCGGCTCACGCAATAATCCCGCCGGAAGCATCTTGCCGTATCCGAACGGACACGTCGCATCGATAGCCACGATATTCAAATCCCGCTTAATCCGCCGATGCTGAAATCCATCATCCAATACCAGCGCCTGCGGCTGATGTTCGCGAATCGCCTTCTCTGCCCCGGCCACACGGTCGGGATTGACCACGACCTGCACACCCGGACAGCTCTTGGCCAGCAGGGCGGGTTCATCGGACATCGTCCCCGCGGCCGTTTTATAGCCTCGGGTCAGTACCGCACAGCGAATCTGTCTGCTGCTCAGATAGCGGCATAACCAGATGACCAGCGGTGTCTTGCCCGTCCCGCCGGTGGTGATATTGCCGATACTGATGACCGGCACCTTCACCGCATAGCTGGGAAGCAGGCCGCTATTGTACAGCATGTTCCGGCATCGCACTGCCGCCGCATAAACCAGAGCCAGGCAGCTCAGCAACGCCCGCAGCAGAACGGCCGTCACTCGGCGGTCCTGTCCGGAGATCAACATCCGATAGGCTGTCTGATTCAACGCTTATATCCTCGGATTCCCACAATACAGACGAATCGACTTATTTGCCAATCTGTGCGATAATCGCATCAGCCATCTGGCTGGTTCCTACAGCCGTCGGGTCGTTGCGGTCGTCTTTCATATCGTAGGTGACATCTTTCCCTTCGGCAATCACGTCGGCAACCGCCTTTTCAAGGGCATCGGCTTCCTTGGCCAGTTGCATGTGCCGCAGCATCAGGACACCCGACAAAATCAGCGCCGTGGGATTGACCTTGTTCTGGCCTTTATACTTGGGAGCGCTGCCGTGAGTGGCCTCGAAAATCGCGCCCTTTTCGCCGATATTGGCACCCGGCGCCACACCCAGCCCGCCGACTAGCCCCGCACACAAATCGCTCAGGATGTCGCCGTACAGGTTGGGCAGCACAATCACATCATACAGCTCCGGCTTCTGCACGAGCTGCATGCACATATTATCCACAATCCGGTCATCGAATTCGATATCCGGATAGGCTTTGGCCACGTTGCGGCTGACTTCCAGCCACAGGCCGTCGGTATATTTCATAATGTTGGCTTTGTGCACGGAAGTGACCTTTTTACGCTTATTCTTACGGGCGTAGTTAAAGGCATACCGCACAATCCGCTCCGTCCCTTCGACGGAAATGGGCTTGATGCTGATGCCTGCATTGGGGCCGATCTGCCGCTTGGAATGTTTGTTCAGCCAGTCGATTAATTCCAGCGTCTCGCCCTTGCCTTTTTCAAATTCAATCCCCGCATACAGGTCTTCGGTGTTTTCACGCACCAGCACCAGGTCGATATTGCTGTATTTGCTGCGAACACCCTGATAACTCTTGCAGGGACGGACACAGGCATACAAATCCAGGGCCTGCCGCAGATAGACGTTGACGCTGCGAAAACCGGTGCCGACCGGCGTGGTAATCGGGGCCTTCAGGCCGATACCATTGGCCTTGACCGAGTCCAGTGTCGCCTCCGGCAGGGGTGTTCCGGCCGTCGCCATCACATCTACACCCGCCTGCTGAATATCCCATTGTATTTTCGCTCCCGTGGCATCGATGCAGCGGCGGGTGGCTTCGGCAATCTCCGGCCCAATCCCATCGCCCATAATCAGCGTTACTTTAGTCATTTGCGACATACTCCTGTGTAAATGTTCGTGTGGCCGAACGGAAACAGCCCGCTCTCTTCACTTTAAGCCATCACAAAGTCCGTTATGTTACCGGAAGTTCCCGACCCGGTCAATTGAAAACGACTCGATGGAAAAAGAGATATTGGATTCTGAATGGACTTTGTAGGGAGTTTCACAACAGCAGCACGGAACGCAAGCGACGTGATTTCATATTGCCAAATCAATCCAGGCAGAATTTTCAATATTGTGTTATTTCTCAATCCACAAGTTGTAATATTAAATATAAAATATTTTTAAAAATGTTAGCAACTTTTCCCGCCCGGCCGGCATATATATACGGTCTGATCAGAAAGGACAGGCAGAAGGAAAAAGGGGATAGGAAAAGGAGGGAAATCATGATAACCAGCAATAAACAAATCGAAGCCGATTCAGAACTTACCTATCTGTGTAATCTGCGAAATCTGTGAAGATATAAAGAGAGGGCATCCTTAGGTATAATTAGAGTGTGAACAACCCATTATTATACGAAAGGATGCCACAATGAAAACCTATTATATCGGAGCCGACGT
>JBDKVE010000081.1:0-13857 GCA_039679345.1 Anaerohalosphaeraceae bacterium | reverse complement strand
GATACCAGATAATCAGGCCTGTCGCACGCTGCCGGTCAGTTCGGACCTGGTTTGTATGCCGTGTTTTAGGCAATACCGACAAAACCCGTCTATTATTTTGGATGTGCCGGCCGGATCGTTGTATGTCGCGGTACCCACGGCCACCGCAGTCGCACCGGCAATCATAAACTCAATAGCATCGGAGGCGGTGCGTATTCCACCCAGCCCGAGAATTGGTATTTTGTTCGGTTTACCGACTTCCTGATAAACGCGGTTGACCAGATAAACGGCGATGGGCTTGATTGCAGGGCCGCTCAGACCACCGGTACGATTGGACAAAACCGGCTTTCGTGTCTGGATATTGATGACCATCGCGGTGAACGTGTTAATCAGGCTCAGGGCGTCCGCTCCGCCTGCGACAGCGGCTTTGGCGGTGGCGGTAATATCCGTGACGGCGGGAGTCAGTTTGACAATCAGAGGCTTTTTGCCGCAGACGGCCTTGACAGCACTGGTAATCTGTTCAATCAGGCCGGGGTCGGTGCCGAAGGTAATACCACCCTGTTTGACATTGGGGCAACTGATATTCAGTTCAAATCCGGCAATGCAGCCGATGTCGCTGAGACGTTCAGTAACGAGAACATAATCCTCAATCGTCTGTCCCGCGATATTGACAAATACGGCGGTTTTAAGCTGTTGAATGATAGGGATTTTTTCGATCAGAAAGCGTTCCAGTCCCAGGTTGGCCAGGCCAATGGCGTTGAGCATCCCGGAGTCTGTTTCGACGACGCGCGGGGTTGGATTGCCTTTACGCGGCAGGACGGAAATGCTTTTGGTAATAAAACCGCCCAGCGAACCAATGTCCATAAAATCCGACAATTCGTCCGCATAGCCGCAGGTGCCGGAAGCGGTAAAGACGGGGTTTTTCAGCGTCAAGCCCGCAAATTGAATGCTTAAATCGACAGTCTGTTCCATCGGCCTTATCCTTCCTTGCTGAAAACCACATCGCGGGCATCAAAGACCGGGCCTTCTTTGCAGCATAACTTATATTCGGTCTGTTGAGGCTGGGTGGTCTTGTGTTCAATCGCACAGCTTTGGCACAGTCCTATCCCGCAGGCCATCATGCGTTCCATACTGACTTGGCAGGGCACATTGTGTTTGAGGGCCATTTTGGCCGCCGCTGCCAGCATGACCTCCGGCCCGCAGGCATAAATCGCCGTCTTGGCCGGGTCCCATGTGTTTTTGGCCAGCCAGTTGTCAACGCAGGCGGTAACATAGCCCTTGAAACCGGCCGAGCCATCATCGGTGGCAATCTGACAGTCAATGCCTAATTGCCAGAATTCCTCTAATACAAGACCAGTAATGTTTCCAATGCGAATCGTAAACGGCAGATCATCACAGCTTCTGGCTCCCGCAAAAACAAGCACTTTTGTGGGAAATTTTTTCAACGCGGAGGCCAGATGAAGCAGCGGGGGAGCGCCCATTCCGCCGGCAATGAGAATTGATAACTCTTTTTCCTGCAAAATCTTAAATCCATTTCCGAGGGGGCCAAGGACATTGATTTTATCCCCTTTGGATAGGCTGGTCATCCGTACAGTGGAAGGCCCCAGCACACAGTACATAATTTCGAGCTTTACGACGGGTCCGTTTTCTCCCTGCCCAACGGAAACATCGGAAAAGCTGAACGGCCGACGCAAAATAAGTTGTCGTTTTACGGTGTCTTTGAGTGTGTCAGGGACTTTTTCCTGTGCAGGAAGGGCGGTTTGTGTTAGATCCAGCATGACGAATTGGCCGGGAATGACCGATTGGAAAAAAGGTGCGGCATCGGCCCCCAATTCAATTATTAAGCGGTTATAACAGGTCCTGATTTGCTGGTTACTAAGAACCGTTGCCCAAAACATTCCCTTGGCTTGCGATAGCTTATCTGAAGAACTCATAAGCTCTTTCTAAATAAGAGGTTAATGAACAAAAAAAGCTTCCGGAATATTCATCCACTGACATTCCGGAAGCCCGCCACGGCAAAAAAAGCCGCCAAAATCAAATTCACCGTCTATCTTTTTGTTCCCGTTTTTTCTGGTATTCACCTTCTTCGTTCCTAACGCGGATAAGTATAGCACCGCCCCAAAACGATGTCAACTACGGGAGCAAAAAAGATTTCACAAAAAAACGGCCCAAAATAGACGTAAGTCTTTACAAGTTAATGATATATAATATATTCAATAGCCTCAATGCTCAATCGTGCAAATCTGAAAAAAACATGATATCCCCTCTTGAACAGCACTTTAATCTATGGTATATGCAAACCCTGTGTCCAATGGAATAAACGGGGGATATTTCCCTGAACAAGAATACAAATGGATTGGCTGTTGAATTGATTGATCATGTTTAGTGCAAAAAATATTAGTCTATGGATCGTATTATGCTGCTGGATAGCCCCGCTGCAGGCAGCATCAAAACCTATCGATGAAATTCTTCGTGAACCCGCACAAAAGAAAACCAAGTGCTCTATTCTTGTCGTTAACGCTGCGGATGGCAAAACCATTTTTGCACGCAACCCTGACACGCAGTTAATGCCTGCATCCAACATGAAATTGATTACTACCGCCGCCGCAGTCCATTATCTCGGGGCGGACTATGTCTTTAAGACCGAGATTGGATTGCTGAATAGCAACCTGGTTGTCGTGGGAGGCGGCGATCCGCTTTTGGGCGATCTGGCAACGGACACCCGTTACAGCCGCAAGCCCGGCTGGATTATGGACACGATTGCTGAAGTACTTAAAAAAAATAATATCACTTCAGTGGAAGATGTTATCGCTGATGCGAGTTTCTTTGACAACAATCGCGTACATCCAGCCTGGCCGACCGACCAGCTTAATCAATGGTATGCCTGTGAGGTCAGCGGGATTAATTATAACAATAATTGCATTCGGATTGTGGCTGAGAATAAAAACGGCAAGGTGGTTTTGGGAACGGAACCAAGCACGTCGTTTTTGACGTTTATCAACCAGGTTCGTGTTGTCGGGAAAGGTAGCAGTGCGCTGGGGGCTTATCGCAACTCCAAGCCCAACGTTCTCATTGTGAAGGGGAATCTTGGAGCGCCAACCAGTTTTGACATTGCCATCGAAAAACCGTCCGCTTTTTTTGCCTGGCATCTGAAGGAGTGTATTGCCTCACAGGGCATCGAAGTCAAGGGCAGACTGGTGGGACAATATATCAAGAATGATCCCGGTCTGCAGGTTTTGCATACGTTTGAAACGCCTCTGGCTGATGTCCTTTACCGCAGCAACAAAGACAGTCTTGGACTTGCGGCCGAATCTCTCATTAAAACGATTTCCGCCGAGCAGACCGAAGGCCGCATCAACGGTGAATGGCCTCATGGTCTGACGCTGGTTGGCAATTATTTATGTTCGCTTGGGGCGGATCCCAATGATTTTGTGCTGGATGACGGCTCCGGCCTGAGCCGCAATAATCGCATGACGACGCGAATTATTGTCTCGGTGCTGAAGGATCTCTATACAAGTCCCAATTGGGCCATGTTTGAAAGCAGCCTGTCGGTCGGCGGCGAAGACGGCACCACATCCAAATATTTTCAGGAGCCGCAATACCGCGGCCGCATTCTGGGGAAAACGGGTTATATCTCCGGGGTGCGGGCCTTCAGCGGGATTTGCAAAACACCATCCGGCGATATTCTGTTCAGTATTCTGACTGAAGCCGGCAACGGCCTGACACGCAACTGGATTAATGAAATTACGAAGTCGATTTTTGACCGGAAGTTTTAGTCTTATCCGGGGTGAGTTCGTAGCGGGCCAGTTCGCCGGTCAGTTCTTCGACAAGGTCTTTCAGGGTCAGCACTCCCAGTGGTTTTTTCTGGTCGGTCAGCAGGCCTGACTGCGTTGTGGTAATTATGGCGATCCGGTGCGTGCCTTTGCGCATAATTGATATGGCATCCAGCACGGAAATCGACATGTCCATCTGAACAATCGGCTGTAAAAATGCACGCAGAGTCTCAAATTCAACGGTGGATCCAAGCGTCTGATAGATATCGATGAAACCGATAATATTATTGCGGTCCTTTTCATAGACCGGAATGCGGCGATGCGGGCATCGTGCGACAATGGCCAGCAGGGCCTTCCGATTGCTGTTGACCTCGGCCATTTCGGCCTTGTTCATCGGCACCACCACGGTTCCGACGGATACCTCGGGAATATTAATCAGCCGCTGCATCATATTCTTCTGCAGCGAGGTCAGCAGACCTTCATCCCGCGTTTCCTGGATGATTTGCCGAACCTGGCTGCGCTGTGTGATATCGACGGCGGCGGCGGTATCGACGGGAATTCGGAACAGCCGAGAAAACACCTTGAACAAAAACCGCATTAATTTTACAACGCCGCTGACGGTACAGATTCGCCATACCGACCAGATCGCCGGAGCCAGGGGACGCATCAGGCTGTCGGCCCGATAGAAAAACACACTTTTGGGCAGTATTTCCCCAAATATAAACAAGGAAGGGGTCATGATGGTTGTCGTATAAAATTCCACGAGATTCTCATCTTGCAGGTACGACAGGAGCCACCAAGTCATGCAGCTTGTTGCCAGATAATTCACCAGGTTGTTGCCCAGCAGCAGAGAAAGAATCAATCCCTGGCCGTCGGCAACCGCCTCGGACAACTGCCTGTAAAAAGCCCATCGCTGTTCGGTCCCCAGCCGAAGTCGAAAGCGGCTCATGCGATAGACGCCTGTTTCCACGCCGGAAAAGAAGGCGCTGCACAAAAACATTAGAGCTACAAATAATAATAGTGCAATATGGGTCATTGTTTATTAATCAGCGGTTCCAGTGACAGAATCAGACTGTCAATACGGTTGTTTTTGACCTGTTCAATGGTAAATTTCATATTCTGCCAGGTTACCACATCGCCGTTTTTGGGGATACGGCCCAGCAGGGCGGTGACCAACCCGCCGACGGTTGTCAGGCGAACCTGTTCGGGGTCCACGCCGAAGGCTTCGGCCCAGTCCAGGATTGACAGCCGGGCCGACAGGCGATAGGTCATCGGACCGATTTGCTGGATAGGAACACCCTGTTGCTGCTGTTCATCAGCCCCCAGAAGCTGATCCACGATGTCATCCAATTTGACCAGGCCGGCAATACCGCCATACTCATCGACAGCGATAGCGATGTCGATGGCATGTTCCTGAAAGAAGGTAATCAGCGATTCCACATTTTTCTGTTCAGGCACAAAATGCACCGGCTTGATAAGCTGTTCCACGGGCTTGTCCGGATAGGTCAGCAGGTCCCGGAAATGAATTACGCCCACGATGGAATCAATGCTGTCGGCGTAAACCGGAATTTGACGCAGTCGATATTGATACATAACCTCCTGCAGTTCTGTACGGCTGGAACGGATCGGGCAGGCCTTCATTTCCACCCGAGGTCGCATGACATGCCGTACTTTCAGGAGCCCCAGTTCGACTACTTCCAGCAGCAGCAGATTTTCGTCCTGGGTCAGCAATCCCTTGCGCGCGGATTGCTCCAGTAAAATACGCAATTGATTGAGTGTGACGGGTTCCCGCTGCTGGCCAATTTGTGTGGCGGGGGCCGATAGACGAACCGCAGGCTTTATAACCACATAGTCAATGACCGCCAGCAAGGGAGTCAGGATTTTCAGCAAGAAATAAAAGGGTAACGCCGCGGTCATGCACATGGCGTACGCATTTGCATAAGCAAAGGCTTTGGGCAGCATCTCGCCAAAAATCACAAGCATAAGAAATATAAGGATGGCCCATATACCTGCAACGGCGGGGTTGGTCAGTTCTTGAATACGAAGCGTTGTCACACCAGCCAGCGTGATAAAAAGAGTATTGACCAACAGGTTGCTGAATAGCAGGGTGGTTAATAGTCGATTAGGACTTTGCAGCACATGCCAGGTCAGCCATTCGAAACGATTGGACGACTGGGCGAAGCTGCCGACTTTTCTGGGTGACAAATGGAAAAAGGCCGTCTCTGAAGCAGAGCAAAAACCAGAACAGAACAACAGCCCGAGCATGGCCAGAAAACGCAACGAATTGTCAATCAGAAAACTCACGAATGTTTGCCCGAGACGTTTTAAAGATTAAACAGTTAAACCTTTTTTGGGCAGTCGAATTTTAAAACAGGTTCCTTTACCCAATTCTGATTCGACACTGATCAGACCGTCGTGTTTTTCAATAATGCGTTTGCAAAAGGATAAGCCAAGACCATTATTGGGGCCGTCAGGACAATTTTTCTTTGTGGAATAAAACGGTTCAAATATCTGTCGCAGTGAAGCGGGGGCAATTCCCCGGCCGGTATCGATAATTTCAATCCAGACAGCATCTTCATGACAATAAGCCCGTACGCGAAGTTCGCCGGGCTGTCCCAGCATGGCCTGGCGGGCATTCAGGATGAGATTCATCAGAACCTGACGCAGCGATGGCCCATCAGCAAAAATCGTCAAGTCATCAGGTGCCTGGATGGAAACGCGGATATTGTCTTTTTCGAAATCCCGCCCGATTCCCCCGAAAACATCATCAACTAACGATTTAATTAAGACATCCTGCATCGAAAAAGGCTTCTGGCCGGCTAGTACCATCACCCGCTGAAGCATTTCTGTTGCTTTTTGGGTCAGGTTCATCGCTTTATGTAATGCCTTCTGAGCGAGTTCTTTGTCTTCTGGGTGGCTCAAAGCAAGCTGTGCATAACTGCCAACAGGCGTCAGGAGATTGTTCATTTCATGGGCCGTCATTGACCAGGCCATGCCAACCGCTGCCAGAGTATGCAACTGGTCTGACTGCTGAATCAGATGGTTATACTGTTCTTCACGAAACTGCAACTGCCGGTGCAGGGCCTGTCGCTTTTGAAGCAAGCCGTTCATTCATTGCCCCTTATTATTTTAAGTCTAAATCATTGTTTATTCAAATCTTAGAGTTTATTGGATCCATTAAATCTATGTATCGACATTTTACAGCTAAATTCTTGAAACTTATATAATTACAGACTTCAACGGCATCAGTACAAAGATATCGCTTGCAAACCTGCGGCCTTTGTGTAAGATATGAGAATAATATATATGAGATATTATCGCTCTGGTATGACTACGATTAAACAAAAAGACGAAAATAAAAAACCGCTTATTCTGGTTGTCGATGATAATCTCCAGAATTTAGAGCTTATCATAGCCTATCTGGAAGATGTTGAATGCCAAACAGTGTCCGCCTCAAGCGGTACGGAGGCATTGGATATTATTGCTTGCCAAGTGCCCGATCTGGTATTACTGGATGTGATGATGCCCAAAATCAGCGGTTTTGAAGTCTGCCGGCGGATAAAAAATGATCCCAAGACAGCACATATTCCTGTGATTATGGTGACAGCCCTCAATGAATTGGCGGATATCGAAAAGGCCATTAATTCAGGGACGGATGATTTTCTAAGCAAGCCTGTCAATAAATGGGAGTTAATCACACGCGTCAAGACGATGCTCAGGCTCAAACACCTGACCGATCGGCTTGAAAAAACGCTTGCCTATCTGAGCGAAGTAGAAAAAGCAACTCGATCTCGATAAACCATAATACAAAACTCCGCATGTCCACAATAGGGCGGTTCAACTCCCATTACAACGTCTTATAAGCAGCATTTGCTTGCCATTAATCGTTACAGCCGGTAAACATGGCAAGGTCATTTACTTAAGTTATTTAAAAAGCAAGTCCTTGTCCGATTCGCCTTAATCACCCCAAACCTTTCGTCGATACCCCAAATACAACCGTTTGTAATGCAAAAAATGATACTTATTTGGGTAGGAACCAAGAGGATGAGTAAGCTCCTCGAGATCTTTGGCAAAGGGATCACGATAGATAGTGTCGAACTGGTCTGGAACTGGCTGGCGGCTCAGCAACCCGCCAATCCGGCCCACGGCAGTCCCGACGAACAAATCGGCAGGGTGATAGAGTTTCTTTCCGATAGAAATTTTGATCAGGCCGAACAGACACTGCGTTTTTATTTATTCGAGAAGCCGGATTGTCCTCGCGGACGAATTGCTGCGGCATCTATCTGCATACAGAAAAATGATTTGCATGGCGCTATCGAGCAGGCCCGCAGTGTCTATCTGCGTCAGCCGCATAATACCATGGCACTGTATCTGATAGGCTTTTGCTGTGAACGACTTGAGCAGATTGATCAGGCCATCGAATTCTATCAGGACTGCCTGAAATTCAAACGTCATCTCCAGTTGCCGCGTCAGCGAATGGCGGCAATCTATCTGCGTAACGGCAGAATCGACAAGGCCATTGAAGAATATACCGTATTGACTACTGAACATCAGGACGATATCGAATCGATTACACTGCTGGGCTATCTTTATCTGGCCTCGGAACAATACACCCTGGCCATCGACGCTTTTAACCTGGCCATTTTGTCACATCCGGACAATTTTAATCAGGATGGTAAAGAAGATGAATTGACGCCGTTGCTTGAACAGGGGCTGTATGAGCAGGCGTTTGAGAATATCTATTCGATTATCGAACAAATCGGGGCGATGCCGGAACTGTATGTTCAGTTAGGAGATATTTGCAGGCATGCCGGGAGGGTGACCGAGGCAATTTCACACTATGAAGCCGCCCTTCGGATGCAGCCTAATTCGCTGGAAGCCACCATCAAGCTGGGCAGTCAGTACCTGCGGGATGGTCATCCGGGTCTTGCAGCCGAACAATTCAACAAAGCCGCCGAGATTAATGATGAAATTATCGATGGTTATGCGGGTCTTGCGATAGCTCAGTATCTGGAAGGCCAATCTATTGAGTCCGAGCAGACATTATCTCTTGCGGCCAGCATTCACCAGAACAGTATTCTTTTGTTTGCCGAAACGGCGGCATTGCAACTTAAATCATCGCTGAATCAGGAAGAGATGCTGCCTGAAGAGACCCTAAGCAAAGATGATATCATTGAAACTTTCATTAACGGCTGGCGGAAAAAGATGTCCAGTGCCGGCCCGAATGCGGATTTGTATTATAAGTATGGGGTTTTGCTGATGATCCGCGGGCAAATTAAAGATGCGGTTCATTGGTTCCAAAGAGCCCTTTCAGTGAATCCCACACATTATCGGTCCAGAATTAAGCTTTGCCTTGCATTACGAGAAATCAGCCAGAATGACGAGGCGTTTGCGATTCTTAAAGAAAGTACAATCCTTCCGTCTGCAATGCTTGAGTTGCATTACCAGACTGCGTTGTTATTCTGTGACAAACCCAGGTTCGCCAAGGCCATGCAACATATACAAACCAATAATACGTTTCACGGGCTGTCTTCAGAAGACACACGGGATTACATCGAGGTGGTCCTTGAAAATCTTGGCATCGTAGACAGGGCATTATCAAGCTGGTCGCGTATTGAACAAACATCGATATTGGCTCTGAGTATATCGCAGCACGAACAATAAATGTGCATGGCTGTATCAACTGCAGCCACACGCTAAAAAGCGATCCCATCTTGGCATAAGTCTTTAAATTACTGTATTTTAGTCACGTTAGCCCTTTTACTTCTGAATGCAACATAAGATACATTGTCTTAAGCCCTTATGGGACATAGACTTACAGAGCATTCGAGCGTTAAAGTCGATATATCCTGATGACTCCTTATAGCTTCTTATTCCATTTTAATCGTCACACACGATTTAATAGTCATTCCTTACATAACCCTCCTAAAATGCAAAAAGCCTTACTATCAGATGCAGTCTGATAATAAGGCACACAACCGGTTAAGGTGAGTAACCAGATGTGCTATACATGGAAGTATAACAGAAAATTGAACTTGCAAAAGAAAAATTTTTGCAGGTCAATCATTTTCTGCGCACACCTTAACCGCCCGTCAGGAAGGGCGGAAAGCAACGATATTTTCCTTCCAAACCGCCGGGGAAGTGGTTCCCCGGCTTTTTATTTGCGCTATACCGGACAAGATAAGGCTCTGCGGGGACGCAACCTGAGCGGTCTGGATAGGCCATAAAGCAAGAGGGGCGGGCCGGGGGATGATTCTCCCGGCCTTGTCCTGATACTGACCGTTTAGTCACATTTTGAGCGGTCATAAAAATCACTTGCTTTTGGCTCCAAAGCGGTAAATCCCCGCCGCATTCTTTTTCCAGCGGCGGTTTTATTAACCTATTCTCGGAAGGAATAAAAACATGGTAGCATTGAAAGAACAAGTCAGAGGAAATCCGGTTCCCAGCAGTCCCCGTGTCATTTTAGAGCATGATCTTGTTGTATTGAATAAATCTGGCCGGGCAATCTATATTGAACAGGCAAATGGCCTTTCAATTCGACTCTCTGAATTAATTAAACAGTTCATGGTGAACAATCCGGGTGTGGATAGTGTCAGGCTTGTCACCAAAGCATATAGGGCCGGGGGTGCCGAATGAAAATTCACTGCAAGGGTGCCATGATTCATTTTAACGCCCCGGTTTGTGGTAAGAAGCTGGACGGCGAAAAGGTCGTATCCCGGAAAGAGTTTTGCCGGGTCAAGCATGAAAATCAATGTCAGGCGTGCCGCCGTACCCGCTGGGCAAGGGGGATATGATGACACGAAGTATCAATACAAAACCTGCTTGCTCTTTCTATATCGGAAAACAAGAAGGCCGCCAACAGTTCAACAAAGCAAGGACAGCATATCTCGAATCGGTCTTAAAGGGCCGTACTCGTGAGCAAATCGAAAAAGAAATTCAATACTTATTCAGAAAGGGTAAATCATGAAGTGTCAAAATTGTCAGTGGTATCAGTCCGGGGACTGCTATTTCAATCCGCCCTCAGTGGTGACAGGTCTGCAAAACGGCGTTCCGAAATCTGTTCGCCCGGCGGTCAAACCGGATGATTTTTGCAGTAATGGAGTTGCTGTACCGGTTGAACCGCCGACAGAACCGACTCCGGAAATATAACCATTCATTCACACTATTTTGGAAGGGAAATCTAACATGGAAAATCCGAATCAGAATCAATCCAGCGACAAGAACCGTCCGGCCTTTGAAATCAGGGCGGGAAAAGTCCGGGCGTCCGTTTGGACAAAACAGAAACAGACTGACGACGGCAGGGACTACACGGAGTATTCAATCAGTATCGAAAAGTCCTACAAAAAAGACGGGGAATGGGAAAAACAGAAGATGACTTTGTTCCCGGATGAACTGCCCGACATGGTTTTGGCAATCCAGAAGGCATTTGAGTTTTCAAGGTTACAATAAGAGATAGGGAGTATAGACAATGGATTGTCAGGTAATCAAAATCAATCCCGCCGGGTGTGAAGGCCCGGCGGTGTCTATTCCGAGGGGGGTATGCCCTAATAACATACCCCCCTCTAACCCCAAAACGACCCCTATAATCGGCCTTAACGGTATCAAAAAACGGCTTGGCAGTGAGGATAGGGTAGTGTTAAGCCTGTATGTAAACTGGGGCAGTGATGAGGCTTGGAATAGTATCGAAGAGTATTTGGATGCTTGCAAAGAAGCGGCTCAGAATGGAGACATTGTAAACGACCATTTTACCCGCAAAGAGCAGGCTTTCGATTTTAATTTCGAGGTTCACCCGAACGGAAAGAAGACGGGCGGAAGGGTAGGCCCTCTTTATGCGTGGCGGATGGATTCGGGCGGGGTGCGGCTCGCGATTGCCCGGACGCGAACCCCGAAAAAGGAAATGCCGAACGTAATTGTGGATTGCGGCTCTCTGTTTTTAATGTGCAATGGTGGGATTCGCGGCGGGTGGGAAATTGTCCGGGCGATGATTCATGCCCTGGGCGGGGAGATTTTAGAAGTAAAAGTCAGCCGGGTTGATTTGTGCGTTGACCTCGTTGGGTGGGATATAAACGAGATTACCAAAGACTTTTTTCTGCGGAAATATGTTTCACGGGCAAGGCTTAACAGCATGTACCGGAATGGCTGGAATTATACCGGGTTTAGTTGCGGTAAAGGGATGGTTTTCAGGCTCTATGATAAGCTCGAAGAGACAGAACGTCAGCCCGAAAAACGACAGGTTTTAATAGCTGAGCGATGGGGCGGAACGCTCCCGGATGAAGCAATCCGGGCAGAATTTCAGGTTGACAGACAAACACTAAAAGAGCGTGGAATTGATACGCTGGATGACTATATTGAAAAAGCGTATTCACTTTCTAAGTATCTATGCAAGGAGTGGTTTAGAATGACCGATGATGTTCCAGAGGTGGGACATCAGGAGCGGTCAATCACCTCAGAATTTTGGGAATTAGTATCAGCCGCATTTTTGTCATGGACGAAGGAGCTTACCGAAAACCCGAAACAGATTGAACGACGGGTAAAAACCGAAGCAGATCCATCAGCGTTAGCCCGCCAAAGCGTCGGATGTATAACATCGATTGCGGCGTGTACTGGAATACAGTTTGAATCTGAAGCACAATTGAGAAGATACATCTTTTCTCATGTTGATGCGGCGGTCAGTGAGCGGCTCGATGTGTTGGGGCAGCTAATGAAAAAGAAAGCACGGGTTTATAATTCAAAGGTGCCGAATTTTGACAAGGCTGAGGAGCTTGATTTTGTAACGGAAGCAACGGAATTCAAGGCAGAAGAACCGCCTAAACAGATAAATGAGTTTTTTGATTTTTACGAAAAGATGGCTTATGACTACCGATGAGAAAGCAACACTGGACGCGATTGATGAATTTAATTTGCTCAATAAGCCGGGTGACAGGGTGAAGGTTGACCGGGGATGCGGTTATGTTGATTCTGAAATCGATTCGCCTGCGTGGTATGACAACAAATTAAAGCGGGGCGTTGTCGGAGTGAAGGACTTTGGCAGGGTGAACCTATCGACCGTGGTTGCATTGCCGAAAATCAGGCAAACGGAGCGGGTCAGTCTGATACGTTCTTTATTACGTGGATACCGGGAGCAACAGCGGGCCTATCTATTGACCGTCCGGGAAGTCTTGACGGCAGAGGAATACAGGTATTTTGAAACGGTTATAGGAGTTGAAAAGCATGGATGAATGTACCGTGTGCGGGTCGGATATGGAAGGTCTGATTTGTCATAACTGCGGAGCGTCTCATCGGATAGATTATGATGGAAGGCTTGTGAATGTTTCGGCAGACGATGACTTATC
The DNA here is from genome assembly GCA_039679345.1 of Anaerohalosphaeraceae bacterium. Taxonomy (GTDB): domain Bacteria; phylum Planctomycetota; class Phycisphaerae; order Sedimentisphaerales; family Anaerohalosphaeraceae; genus Anaeroglomus. The sequence goes on along the minus strand of JBDKVE010000081.1, from coordinate 773 downwards.
AACCGGCGAATTAATTTCAATCTTTTAGGGGATGCTATGACAAGGAAGGTCAAACAAGAGCGGTTCACCTGTAAGGCGTGCAAACATGGTTTTTATGCCCGGCCAGACTCGCGGTGTGCGATTCTGAAAAAATGTTCCCGGTGTGTACCTGTCCGGCGGGGTGTATAAATGAAGTGTAAAAGCTGTGGCAATGAAGTCGAACAGCACGGGCAATATGTTCACTGTCCGGACTGTGGCTGGTTTATCGTCAACGAAGATGGTACATGGAATAAGTCAGACGGGCCGCAAGTCGAATCCGAACCGGAAACACCGCCCGCCGAACCCGAACCAGAGCAAGAACCGGTACAGGATACGCCGCCGGAAATCAAACCGAAAAGCAATATCATCCCGGCGGTGATCCTGTTGGCAGTTGGATTACTCATATTTTTTGGAGAAAGACTCTTATGCAGGAAAAAGAACAAGCAAAACCAGTTCAATCCGGAACCGTCGAATCAGTACCCCAGACCCTATCACGGGTCATGAAATACCTGTGCATAGCGGCGGTATTGATAACGTGGCTTTTATGCCGGAATGAGAAGACAAAGTTTTATTTTGTAGAGGTCAAGAATGGATTTACTGGAATTGAAAAAACTGTCAGTCCCGGAATTGAGGGAAAAGGCTCAGAGTTTGGGATTGTCCCCGGCGGTTCGGTGGAGCAAGCCGAAACTGATAAAAGAAATTCAGTCGGCATCATCGGCGGCGGTCAGTAAACCCGGCACTGAATATGATGAATT
>JBDKVE010000080.1:0-6522 GCA_039679345.1 Anaerohalosphaeraceae bacterium | reverse complement strand
CAGCAAAAACCGCCGACGAACTATTTGCAGTGCTGCCTGAATAACACCCGGCTTTTCCGTCCGTACCATTATAAAGAGCACATAAGGTCGTTGCCCCATTGTTTATGCTGATGAACGGATTTTGTGTCGAAGGCGTAGCATCCGATGTCCGGTAAAGAGCAAATATCCATACATCGGACGATGTGGTTATCGCCTTTGACACAAAAATAGAATTGCTCGATGAATTGAGTAAAAGCGATTGCGAACCGCGCAATACCGTTGTCGTGTAATCGGGATCAGCCGTGCCGGAGCCGGTTGTTGACCATCCGTTAAGACCCGCACCCTCCCATTCTTCCGACAAAAGATCGCCGGTGCTTTGGCAGGAGGCTACCGTTTTCCCCGCCGCGTGCTGCGCTCCTTGGCTAGGCGAAAGGGCGTGACATGGAATCGCAATCAGCAGGATTGAGATGATTAAAAGGATTTGTTTCATACGGGCCTCCTTAGTCCGTCGTGACCGGGCAGGTCGTTGCGCTCGCTAAGCTACAATTCCATACCGCTGTATTCGGCTGCGAGAAGCAGGATACAAGGCAATTAACGGGTAGATCATGGAATCTTAAATACGTCTTTCCCGTGACCATCGTGCCGTCGCCTTTATGAAGCGTGATGGTGTCAGAGCCTTGCCTGATAACATCCCAATTCGCGTCATACTTTGTTTCGACCAGGAGAATGAAATTGACCACTTTGGTTCCGGCTGTGGGTACAGGAGGAAAATGATCCAACTTCTCCGCGCTCATGTTGTAATTAGACAGCACGCCCCCTGCGACTTCCGCCTCAGTATAGGTATGTCCAGCCGCATGGGTCTTTTGAGGCGAATAGACATACTCCACAAAGGGCGTGGTCCCGCAATCTACGGGGTTATTGCTCCCGTCCGTACAGACACGGAGATTAGCGCTAAGGCTCCAGGCGACGATGCCAAGATCGGATTTCACCTGGGTCAGTGTCTTGACAGAATAAACACCAGAGGTTGAATATAAGTAACCCGTCCCGGATGCACAGGCAAAGATCGTCCCACTTGTGATAATTCCAGCGCCATCAGAGCAACCGGAAGGATCGGGCAGCCGGGAGTCGGTGCCGGAGGCGGAAGCACCGCCGCCAAATAGATTGTCTGCCGAAGCCATCGGAGCGTGAAGCGTCAACAGCAGAAGAATAACAAGTAATTTCAATAGCGATTTCATGGGCTACCTCCTAACCGTATAGCCTACCGTTGCCTCTCCGCTGGCCGTGATGCAGTACCAGGGCTCCGCGCCCTTATCGATTGCAATTCCGGTCCCCGTCGTCGTTGACAGCAGAATCCCCCCGTTGCTCGCCGTCAACGTGCTTCGCGGTCCGATGTAAACAGCCGTTGTCGGCGTATGATTCTGGAGAATTATGGAAATAAAATTGCCGCCGGAATAGATCTGCGTCGCTTCCGTCGTGCATGTCACCTGGCCAAAAAGAGGCGCTGCGGCCATCGCGCTTCCGTTCATGAGCATTAAGGCCAATGTGGCCAATGCGGTCACGATTCGTCTTTTCATGGTTTTACCTCCAGTAAGTCGAGATAGGTTTGATAATCGTCCGGTATCCATATTTTGATCATTTCCCTTGCCCGGTCTTTGGCCGGGTAGGTATTCTCCTTGTGTCCGATGCCGATTCCCTTCCGGCCCGGCAGGCCCTTTATTCCGCAATACAATGGATTCTCGTAATCGTTGAATATTAGCCCCCGGCCGTCACCCGATACTCGTTTTTCCTCATACGGCTTTGCATCCGATACGATTGCCTGACTCCCGTTGACGATTGACCATATCCTGATGTCAAGCCACTGGTTCCCCTCCAGAACAGACGCCACGTGAGGCAGGAACGATAGGCGAAAAGCCGTCTGTGCAAGGCTGGCATGGTTCATATTGCGGTGGATATAGTAGCCCCCGGTCGGCAAGTGGTAATACCGGGACTGCCCGATACCGACCAGCTCGAAGCTTTTCAGTTTATCGGCCATTGTCTCGATGTATTCCGGCGCGTAATACTCATCGTCTTCAATGATTACGACATCCCCGCGGATGCGGCTGATCGCCTCCTGCATATTGAGAATCATCGTATGGCGAGGATCGGCCAGCGACGGGGACCTGCGGATGTACTGGCAGCATTCCGGCGTGGAGTCGATCGCCAGGGGATCATGGCCGTCGTCAACCACAATCCATTGATCGGGTTTCACCGTCTGTCTTGCCATCCATCTCCGGCACAGATCGAAAGCAAGAGGTCGGTCTCCGGTGCATGTAATTGCCGTGATCATGCATAAATCCTTTCAAGTACCGTCAATCCATTGTTGCCCGTAAAGTGTTCCCGGACACGCCAGCAATCCCTGTTATTTTCAAGGAACGGTATCAGCGCGAACATCAGGCCGCGCCTCTCCGGGTCCTCGCCGATCAGTCCAAATGTCGTGGTATCGTGAAGGACAATGAACCGCCTCACGTTCCGGGCATGAAGCAACAATTCCTTTTCGAGCTGTTCCTCGACATGCCATGTATCGATGAACAGCAGGTCACATTCCTTGATGGATATCGACAGCACATCGGCCTTGCAGAGTTCAAAATTAATTCCATCGCCTTTTGCCAGAATGGCGACGGATTCGGCTTCAGGGGTTATCTCGACATCATACGACTTCATTTCGATTGGCCGTGAAGACAGGAGGGCGATCGTTGACAGGCCGGTACGTACCCCGAATTCAACAATGACATGGCACAGCAGGCCATAGCGGCAGAGAGTCGGCAAATGCTCCTGGATGTCAGACGGTACGTTTAAAAGCTGTTCGTATCTTTCCTGGATGGTCATTATTTCCCCTTCTTTTTGTTTTCCGGCCTTAGACGCTCGTTATGGTGATAAATCCAGGTATCGCGGCAGACCGCGTTCTCCATCCCGAGAGCCTTCACCTTGCGGCCGAAAAAATGATCGGCAACGTAATGAGGGTTCAGTTGCTTTGTCTTTGGATCGATGCCGTCATACGGCACTTTTTTGAAGGTTTCCCTCCTGACCAGAGCATTCGCAATATTGCTCCATGGCGATTTTAAATAGTACCCGCGGGGAATGAAATCATACGGCTTTCCCAGGTCGATATGCTGGCTGTTGGCATCATTCCCGATCCAGTAAATAGTATGGTCCCGGTGCAAAAGGGTGATCGTCGCGATGCCGCATTTCGTAATGTCCCTGAACATCCTGGCCTGCCTGGACAGCCAATCGCCTTGTGTTTTTGGGATCTCTATGTCGTCGTTGAAAAGCAGTATCCATTCGCCCTTGCTCATGGATAGCGCCATATTGATTGATTCGACATGAAGCAGGTTCTTGCCCGGCCGCTGGTAGAGCATCGCGATTCGCCGAATGGACATCAACGAACCGTATTTTGCAGCGACCGGCCAGGCCCCGGACTTTGAGTTATCGATGATCACGATCTCCTTGATCATATCGATGCCGTCAGCATCGGTGTATGAAAGAAGGCTGTTAAGGCAGTCGTCAATGAGATACAGCGGTTCGAAAACAGGAATCAGTATTGAAACGCTACCAGCACCGGGGGTCATTCTCATGCTCCTTGCAATATTTTAAAACGTCTGCTTCCGTAATGTTGTGATGTTGATAAGTCAGCTTTTTGGCCAGATTGTTCTTGCTCTGTCTTTGTTTTCTATCTCGCACCCTTCTCTTGAGATAAAAACACCTGTCGGCGTTTGCCCAGTGAGCGCCGTCATAGGCTGCGGGAGGATTCGACATTCCTATAATCCTGTGATTGCCAACCTGCCATTTGATGCTAAGGCCGGACCTGACAAGAATCGGCTTTGTGTACATGGGCTCGAGAAACCCATGCGCCCGCTGGCTTTTTATGGGCTTGCCTGGGTCGAGATCGGAGTCCGTCCTGTGTCTGAATACGTGATGAAGGCTGACGCAGTTGACTGGCGACACCGGGATGCTGTCAATGAACGCAAACTCGTCAGCGTCGACGTTCAGCACCCAGCAGTCAGATAGTCCGGCATAGACCCTGTTTATTTCATTGGCTTTTATCTCGTCATCCATCATGTCCGGGAACTTAAAGAAAACGATGTTCGCATTCGTCAATGATTGAATGATATCAAGCGTATTGTCTGTTGAATCGACGTCATAAATAAAATTGAACCGATCCACAAACCTGTAATGATTAAGATAGAAAGGCAGCAGGAATTCTTCATTGTAAACAAAGGTGATGGTCTCGTATCGCATCAATAGCGGCTCCAATCGATCGTACTGTAACTGAACCGTTCGGACAGTTGCTCTGTCCGGTATATTCCGGGCGTCCAGGTGGGCAACGCCGCCCTCATTTCCTTCGGCGTTATCTCTCGATCGAACAACTCGTAGATTCCCACCGGCAAGCCGTTCTCTTCCAGGACCTTCAAAAAGCTTGGGGATATCTTCTGTTTTTTGTCCGCCATCTTCTGGCGCTTCATGGGAATGCACATTCCGCAAAGCTGGCATAGATCGAGCTGGTCTCCGAATTCGGAAGGTGTCCGTTTCCACCATTGCCTTCCGTCTTGTTTCAGAGGCCATCCTTTCATGCCCGTCAGTTTGGCCAGAGACGCCCCTATTTCGCAGAAGAACGCGCCATCGTCCGTTACGGTCGGGCACCACTTTCGCTGTACCCAGCAGTCTTCTATGAGCGCCTGGCGCAAAGCCTTATCTTTGACGGCATCGGCGCAAGCGATCGTCAGAGGCTGATGCTCGTAAGTGCTCTCCTGTTCCTCGGTGTGCGGATGGAACTCCGTATGCGGGAAAGTTTCCCGGATGACATCGGACCACTTTGAGGTTGCAGGATTCACCGATGTGAACAAAATCGGCTTATCTTTTGGGATGTGCTTCTGGACGAGGCGACACACCTCGTCAAATTGCTTATGGAACTGAGGTTCCCCTCCCATGATCCCGATACGCCCGGGAAATCCCGTGTAGGAAATAAGGGCGGCCTCGATATCGTCGAGGCTCATCATGTACTTTTTCGGCCCCAGGTGACGGTCGTAACGGGTGCAATAAACGCATCCGTGACGGCAGACGTTTGTAATATCAACATGTCCACACCACGCTTTTTCAATCGATTGCATAGATCCACTCCTCTGTCGGTTTTCCAAGAAATTCAGCAGTCCATCCGGATACGGACCTGACTTGTCCGCGCAATTTTTCTTTATGGTGTTCCCAACCTTTTCGGAACTGGGCATAGTTTTCGCCTTTGGCATTGCGGCCAATAAGCGGGCACCCGCAAACGATAATCTTATCGTATTTCATGAGCACACCGGCATAGGCCCCCAGGAAGGCGCTCCCGCCTGACGGCTCCTCATAGGGAATAATCATGCCGACGCCTGATTTTCGTTCGTGGGAAATAACCGTGTAATCGAGATTCCCTCCTTTTTTCCGGCGGCGCTCTGCTGCAGGCGAGATATCAACGGGGTGATAGGTAGCCATGAATTCAATGTCCCATAAATACTTATCGACGGCATCGAGGCCGATGGCCATATAATCGGCGTGAGCGGCCGCATTTCCTATGGCCTTTATGTCATCCAAAACATCCGGGTGCGATCCGGTTACGATCAGCAATTTCATATCAGTACCAAATAACGACACAGCCGGCAGTTCCGTTCGATCCCCCTCCGCTGCCGGAAGCTCTTCCGCCAGAACCGTATCCATAAGGGCCGCCCGATCCATCGTCTCCCGTACCCATGGCAGAACCGCCCCCTATCCCAGGATAAGAGGACGACCCGACAGAGATCCCCTTGTCCCCAAAAATACCCAAAACAGCCCCTGTCGAGATATGGGCGCCGTGCTTGCCTCCGGCAGGGAACAGCTGCCCCCCGTAAGCATAGACAAGGGTTCCCACGGAAGTCGTTCCCCCGGGATATCCGACCGCGCCGCCGGCTCCTATGGTAATTGCAAGGGTAGATATTTCGCTGACATCCAGCGTGGCGAAAGTCGCCCCGCCCCCGCCGCCGCCGCCGACTCCGTCTGTCGGGCCGGAGCCTCCCCCGACTGCGAGGACAGTTATTCTTTTCACTCCTGCCGGGACGGTAAACGTGCCGCTGGAAGTGAAAAGAACCCGTGTGCCGTAGCCGCCAACGTCTGGCTTATTCAAGATTTGAGTAATTCCCGATGTGGCGTTCCAGTCGGAGTTCTGCAGATCGGATTCCGTAATGACATTGGCCAGCTCTGCCTGTAGCGTCGCAAGCGCGGCATCGGAAACCTCGTATCCTTTTGCGGCCATCATGTTACAGAATGCCGTAATGAATGTGCTCACCTGGTAGGCAAACTTGTTCCAGGTACCAGAGGGGAAAACGGCACCAGTAGGGGCGGAAGACGGCGCTCCGTCTGCCCTGAGGATATCGGCCTCATATTGGACGTCCGTTTTTTGGTTGTTTTTTTCAGGGTTCCACTGTTGAAAGTTTGAAGATCCGGCCATAAATAACCTCCTATGCCCAAATTCCGCGATCTAAACCGGAAATGTAATCGTTG
>JBDKVE010000079.1:0-2225 GCA_039679345.1 Anaerohalosphaeraceae bacterium | reverse complement strand
GGTGGTGATATTGTTTCTGGTTTGCGGAGGCCTGACCGCCCAGATGATCGGCCGGCAGATTCGTCTCAACCGGCTCAAAAACAATTTTATCGCCACCGTCACCCATGAACTCAAAACCCCGCTGTCATCCATGCGGCTGCTGGTCGATACGCTGCTGGACGGAAGCTATGCCAACCAGCAGCAATGCAAAGAGTATCTCGAGCTGATTGGCCGGGAAAATGAGCGGCTCAGCCGCATGATTGACAGCTTCCTGACCTTCTCACGGATGGAACGCAATAAGCAGGTCTTTGAGTTCAAGCCCGTCAGCCCCGCCGAGATCGTCAACGCTGCAGCCGAAGCGGTACACTCCAAAATGTCTCAGCCCGGCTGCGACTGTTCCATCTCCATCGCCGATAACCTGCCGCTAATCTGGGCCGATAAAGACGCCATGGTCACCGTGCTGGTCAATCTGCTGGACAATGCATGGAAGTATTCGCTGGACAATAAAGCCATCCGCCTCAGCGTCTTCGCCGAGAACGGCCGGATTTGTTTTGTTGTCGCCGATAACGGCCTTGGCATCCCCAAGCGATTGCACAAAAGAATTTTTGGCCGTTTTTATCAAGTGGATAATCGTCTGTCCCGGCGGGTAGAGGGTTGCGGCCTCGGCCTGAGTATAGTAAAATATATCATCGATGCCCACAAAGGCGTCGTTGAGGTCAAAAGCAAAGTCACCGAAGGCAGTACCTTTATAGTGAAAATAAATGCCTGTGCGCAGCATAATAACAACCAAAATTGATAAGGAGGTATCCGTATGATTCAGTCATACCCAATGAAACGGTTCATTCTAATTGGCGGAATGGTTTTATCGAGCTGCCTATGCGGGGCCGCCCAGATTGAGTTTTCATTGACCGATTCCTATGGCCGACAGGTCAAATCACAGGATTACAAAGGCGTACCTCTCTTTCTTGAATTCGGGGCCTGCTGGTGAGGGGGCTGCCAACAAGAAGCGCTCCGTGTCGGAGCGTTAGCAACGGAACTGACCTCTTCGGGTGTTCAGGTGGTCCGCGTCATCTCCGGTGACCATGAATTGACGGCGCTGGATTTCCAGAAACACTATCGCCTGAACGTCGTGCATCTGATGGATACGGATCGCACGTTTGAGAAGCAATACAATCGCCGGGGCTGGCCGTTCCTGATGATTGTCGATGCCCAGGGCCAGGTCGTCTATACCTGCAACAACCTGATTGACAACGACCCTGTATTCAAACAGGAACTGCAGAAGATTAAACAAAAGGAATTAAAACCCCGGACGCAAAACGTGGTTGGTATCAGTTATATGGCTTCAACCATCGAAAACAATGCGATAAAAGCAGATTCGCAAAACGACCGCTTTACATCCATTGCCGCCGGCAGCGACGGCGGGATATACGCCGTCTATACCTCCGTCCGCAACGGCAACAGTGACATCCTGATGCGAACTAACGATGGAAAGGCCTTCACCGAAAATCCCGTCTCGGCCACCCAATTCGATGAATATGACGCTGCCATCACCACTGACGGCACCGGCAAACCCTGGATATGCTGGACCAGCAACCAGGCCGAGCGGTACAATATCTTTATGACCACACCATCCGACCTCAAGGATGGAAAAGCCCCAATTCAAATCACCACTGCCGACGATGATGCGATGCACGGCAGGCTCATTTGCGATGCTTCCAACGCCGTCTGGATTACCTATTATCGCTGGCGGAAGATGAGCGGCAACTCCCGCGACAAGGAAATCTATGTCCGCCGTTACGCTGAGGGCAGCCTCTCGACCGAAATCCAAATCAGCCCCACGGATGTGCCATCCTACGAAGACCATACCGATCCGGCCATCACCTGCCTCAACGACCGGGTTGTAATAGCATGGAGCTGGGATTATCACAAGCCCGATGGCTATCCGCAGGACTGCGAATCGCCGACCATCTTTGCCCGGTCCATCAGCCCCAATTTCACCGTCAGTAAGCCTTTTCCACTCAGCGGTCAAAGTATCGATTCTGTCCCGGCCTTATCCGCTCCCATCGCCGGCCGTATCTGGTGCGCCTGGGATTTGCTGGAAGGCAAGCGAAAAAGTCTGTGCGTCCGGTCCCTGTCTGCCAGTCAGGCCGCCGGAACTCCGTTCATTGTGTCCAATCCCTTAAAGCATCTGTGCAGCCCTTCGTTTGCCTTTTATAAGAATCAGAAGGGCACCCTCATCTGGGCGG
>JBDKVE010000078.1:0-3698 GCA_039679345.1 Anaerohalosphaeraceae bacterium | reverse complement strand
CAAATCCGTCGATGAGTCGAATAACACGACCGATGATGATGTTCTGATTTCAACGGGTTCGGCCGTATTGACCATCCCGAACGTCCAGGTTTCCGATGAAGGGTTCTACTACTGTGTCGTGACCAACGGCAGCCCTATCGAGGTACAGTCGAATGTCGCCGGCCTGAAGTTGAAGCAGCTTCTGGCCTGGTACCAGTTTGAAAACAACGGTCAGGATTCCGCGGGTGCCAATCATGCTTCGCCGATCCCGTCAATGAGCTATGCCGAAGGCATCGTGACCGCCAATGGCCAGGCGTATGCCGCCGAACCCAATAGTGCCAATTACTTTGCTCTGATGACCGACAGCTATCCAAAGACCGGTTTTGGCAACGGGTTGACCCATTTCACCTATTCCTGCTGGGTCAAACTGGACAGCGGCCAAGGCGGCGTCCTTCTGGGCACTCTCAACACCGGCACGAATACGGGACTTCGGTTTTCCGTGAATACCAGTGACGGCTCGATCAGTTGTTTCCTCCGTCAGAACGGAAACGTGTCGCGCTTCATCAATATCCACAATCTGCCGATTGCTGACAGCGGATGGCACTGGGTTACAGTGACCAACAACGGCAGTCAACTGGTAGTCTATTTTGATGGGCTGGCACAGGGCAATGCGGCTTTTGATTTAACAAACTTCGTGGCATGGGAATACCCTGTTTACATGCTGGCCATAAACAGTCGCGGTGCCGCCGACCAGCGTTTCCAGGGCAAAGCGGACGATCTGCGAATCTACAATTACGCCCTCAGCGCCGACGAAATCATCCAGGCCTATTACGACGTGACCGGCAAGAAAGTGTGCGTGGACAAGCCAGCCATGGACCTGAATAATAACTGTGTGGTGGATATGGCCGATCTGGCCATGCTGGCGGCAAGCTGGCTGGAAAGCGGTCTGCGTCCGATCGACTAACAGTGCATTTTGCTATTGCTTAGGTTGACCTCCCGGCCCCCTTAACGGTGGGTCGGGGGGTCGTTTTTGGGAATTAAACAACAATCTGAATTTGTCGCAAGACAAGTTCCAGGAGTCATCGCAGGGCATGTAAAGAACCGGGCATATGGCTGAGAACGATGCGTTGTTCAGCGAAGCTTAAGGAATGGTGGGCAAAGCTTGAGGCAAAGTTGCGAGGACCTTTCAGTACTTTGGTGTGAGTGGCAATGGTAAAGCTTTGGCTCGATACTGTTATATCACGGGCCACCTGAAACTAATAATGGCTTAATCGGCGATGTCAAAAGACCTCCTTTACTTGGAAGTATTTTCGTGCCTATTTATACCCAACGGGTATGATTATTCCGCGAGCAAAAGCAGCACGTGGTTGATGTCACTGTACTTAGCCGCGACGAAACGGGAAATTTCAAGTACGATCAGTATAGAACACTACCCATTGCCATGACCGCATATGGTTCACAAATTCTATACCAACACCGAGTGTTTTCACAAATATTATGATTATCGGAGATTTATTCCCAATTGATTACTAAAGGCTCTCTGTCTTTCAAAGATGCCCTGGAGGCCGGTGTAATGATTGAGGAAATGGACATTCACAACATCGAACTTATGCTTCTGGGTGTAACGCAAAGGGATGTCAAGAACGTACTGACCAATCTACTGGCCGGTTCATACAATCATCTGGACGCCTTTAATACACAACTTGATGCACTGGCAGGTGTTTAATAATCGAATCCTTGCTGCCTTAACTAAGAAAATTTAAACGTGACCGCAAGCCCTGGGCGGATATCAAAGCAAAAAATAATGGTTGATACTATAAAATCCTCTGTCTGCGTTTTTTTCTGATGATCGTGGGTGAACAGCCGCGATATTTTTTATAAAGCCTGGAAAAGTAATACGGGTCGTTGTATCCAAGGCGATGAGCGATCTCTTTGACCGTCATTTCGGGATTTTTTCGCAGGAACTGATCTGCCTTGTTCATTTTAAGGTCAATTTGAAACTGCTTGAAGCCTTTACCTGTCATTTTTTTAAATTTATGAGAAAGGCTCGACTTGCTCTGTAAAAGAATCTTGGATGCTTCGGCAAGATCCAATTGTTCCTCGATGCGGGAGTGTAAATAGGTAATCAGCGGGTTAATCGATTTATTGCCATACAATTCTACCATGTGGCGGTAAAGGATGTGGTCGACCAAAACGGTAAAGAGTTTTAAAATATTTCCGGCGGTTTCTTCGGGGAAATAAGGCGTTTTTAAAAAAGCATCTTCAATTTCAAGGGTCCCGTATTTTTTCTGCCATTGTGTCTTGATTGTGCTGTTTAACGAATTCACATTTGTACGGAACTGCCCGACCATGAGAAATCCGCTCAGATCGTCGTCGATATAAATCGGGGTAATCGCCTCCGTCATCCCACCGTGACACTGGTACTGAACCATCGTTTTCTTCTCAACGGCCCTGCGTCTCATCTTCTGATCCAGGTCAAGGCAGGTCTGCTCTCGTCCAAGGCCGGATCGCAGCAGTGTGCAATATCGGCATAATCCCTTTCTTTTTCCAACCTTAAGTTCTGCCCCATCGGTTGAGAAGAAAGCGATTCGGATATCAAATATCTCCGTAAAGACATCCAGTATATCCTGAACTTCGTTGCGAAAAATGTATTTTATCGGGTACTTCATTTTCTTAATTATAACTTATAAATGCAGAAAAGTCCATCGTAAATGCATAAATATCCATTCTTATTGTGCGGATAAATAATACAATGTGTACCTGGATGAGGTTTATGCTGAAGATTACAGTGTCTTAAAAGCCAAGGTCAAATGATGCTTACAAAGAGAGAAGTCGTAAAACTGGTTCTGGAGGGCAAGCGTCCACCCTATGTTCCCTGGTCTTTTAAATTTACCCGGGAAGCAGAAGACGTTTTAGAACAGTTTTATTGCACCCAAGATATGGATCACACCGTTGGTAATCATATTGTTCGACTTGGGAGCGATATTGGTTTTTTTGAAGAAATCCAAAAGGACTTGTTTCAGGATGTTTTCGGGGTTGTTTGGGATCGGACGATTGATAAAGATATCGGAATTGTAAAGGACCAGGTTTTGACAGAATCCTCTCTGGAAGGGTATCGATTTCCCAACCCTCTGGATACTCGTTTTTTCAGCAATATAGAAGGCAAAATATCCCGATATCCGGACTGTTTTCGATTGTTTGAAATCGGTTTTTCCCTGTTTGAACGGGCATGGTCTCTTCGCGGGATGGAAGCCCTGATGATGGACTTTATTGATCATCCTGATTTTGTGCATCAATTAATGACAGCGATTGCGGATTACAATATTGCCCAGGTCAAAGAAGCAGTCAAATATGATATTGATGCCGTGTATTTTGGGGATGACTGGGGGCAGCAGCATGGATTGATCATGGGGCCCTGTTTTTGGAAAGAATTTATTCTTCCACAGCTTCGACGCATGTATAAAGCGGTGAAAGATGCCGGGAAATATGTATTTATTCACAGTTGCGGCGATGTGGATGAATTGTTTGATGATCTGATGGATGCAGGACTTAACTGTTTTAATCCATTTCAGCCTGAAGCGATGGATGTGTTTTCGCTGCTGAAGCAATACCGCGGCAAGCTGGTCTTTCACGGGGGGCTTTCCATGCAGAAAACCCTGCCGTTCGGCACCGTGGAAGAGGTTCAGTCGGAGTCACGTCAATTATTGGAAGCGGGCATG
>JBDKVE010000077.1:0-4967 GCA_039679345.1 Anaerohalosphaeraceae bacterium | reverse complement strand
AGCTTGTTGATGGCATCTGCCGGCCAGTCTGGGGCATAAAAGGCATTTCCAAGGGCTTGAAAAAAAATATTATTGCGGAGGTTGATATCATGGGCGGCAGCCGGACTGGAATAGAAACATAAATGGCGGCCGCTGGGATCCGGCCGCTGATGATGTCCCCAGCCGTATCCGGCATTCACACATGTATTGTTCACAAAAAAAATGTTATAGGTGAGTGAATTTTCCGGCCGGTTCCAGTACTCGAACGAATACTCGCAATTCCAGATCAGGTTTTGATGATAGGTGATATTGTACTGTTTGACACTCGGCGCATTATTCTGATTGGTCAGGGCTGCATCGTAGATTTCCCAAATGCGGCACTGTTCGACCCGATGATCGTGGGCATTGTTCCAGAATTCGATTGCATTGCCGAATCGGACAGGGTGCCCATCCTCTGTTGTGAATTGATGGCCGCCGCCGATATAGGATAGATCGCAGCGACGAATTATCATGTGGTGGGTATTACTGCTGCCAATACCATGAGCTGCCCCGTAGCGCAGGGCCAGATCTTCGAAGGTAATATAGCTTTTGCCGCTGACGGGAATGATATGTTGATTTAAGGCCAATTCAATGCTGGTGTAAATCGATGCGGGGTTTTGAGGGCAATACAATTTGACCCGCCGGGATTCCCGGCTGTACCAGTAGTCTCCCTGCTGTTTCAGGTTGTCTTGTGTCCATTTTTTGATGCCGACCGATGCTCCCGCATTGAAAATAATGTTGCCGACATCTATCGGAAACGTGGACGTGGTGGACCAGAGATTGTCCTGGTCTCGCTGCCAGTCTTCCGGCTTGTTGGCACTGACAGAACCCAGCAGCAAAGGCTTTTGGCCCACTCCGTAAGCACCATAGGCGACATGGCCTGCTGCGTCTCCGCTGAAAGGGATCAATTGCCCTCGCCAGGTGTCGCCCCGATGGAACCGGATCACATCATTGGGTTCGAATGGCCCGGCATTGACGCGATCCAGGCTTTGCCAGGCTGTTTCAGGAGCAAGTCCATTCCGGGTGTCAGCGCCTTGATTGGAAATGTAATACACTTTTGCCCAAGCCGCCAGAGGAGAAAAGAAAAGCAGGATGATGCAGAGCGGGCCGAGCCGATTAAAATACATTCTGTTGCGGAACTGGTTTTGAAGCCGGCTTTTCTGAGACATAATATTACCTGAGATTTTCTGATTTATACCCTTAATGAATACAATTATCGCGTACAATGTCGCTAATCTACCAAATCATCTGTTCCAGGGTCAAGCAAATTCAATTCCCGGCCTGCTTGGCACAAAATTGCACGAAAACAGATATTTAAAGAATCCACGGGGTGCTTATCAATGGTAACGACCATGGAATATGATGTGCAGGATGTCGATGAAAACAAGAAAAAAGCGGCCGAGGGTCTTGACAGGGAAACATGTGCATTCATTGTTTATACTTAACAAGTATTATTATGCCGCGAGTCTAGCCACGGAACGCGTGGAAACGGACGATAACCGCAACTCGGGCTTACCATTTCATTGAGGATCAGTATCTAGAGATGGATTCCCGGAATTGAACGGCATATCCGTTTAGGGTGCAAAGTTGCAGGGAGCATACGGGTCTGTGCATGACAACCAATTGAACGAGATTGCCGCAAAATCTTCCAGTCCGACAATTCCATCATGCGAGATCTCGGTCCGTTCGCACCAGTCCGGCTCGGAACACCAATCGGCGAGCCAATACGAGGCCAGAAGCACCATATCATCGATCAAGACATAACAATCCTGATTCAAGTCCCCGGCGGGATAAGGATGGCCGACATCTCCGCAAACAGCAGTCTGAGGAACAAAGGATATCCCTGACTGGCCGGCGGCGACACCGATGTCCGGACTGATGGGATTGTTATCCACCGCCATCTCATAATCAAATTCGTAAGTTCTTCCGGCGGACAGGGTTCCTGTGACCGGACGACCGGCGGAGGGTGTTATCGTCAATATGACACTTGTCTGTACGCCGCTTTTGGTGTAATAATGATTGGTGATGACCGTGCCCGGAATACCGTTGGTAATATCCTGCAGGCGGGCCCACAACGTAACTCCATTACTCCACTGTCCGTTCCATGCGAATGAGCCGGAGATGGTATAAGTGATATCAATCGTCGGTGTAAAAATGATCTGGCCATAGAGATCGGCAAAAGAGGAAATATAATTTGCGGCTCCGAGGGTATATTTGACATTGCTGACAGAAAAGCCGCTTTCGTTGAACTGGTAATTGGCCGCTGCTGTCACATTCGGCTGGTTGAGGCACTGGAGGATTCCCGAGGACGGCAGCCAGATCATCGAAGGAAATTGCATGGCAGTTGAATTGTCGGTCCCGCGGACGCTCAGCCATGCCATCGAAGGCCCTAGGGAAATGATTTTGCCGAAAGCGGGATTTGCGGCACTAAAAATTATTAACGACAGCAGACATGAGCAATAGATAGTTTTCATTGGATTCTTCATGACATACTCCTTTTGTTCTGATAACGATGATTATTTATACACAGATTATAGTGTTCTCTTTCTTCCTGCAAAAAATGCTCCAAAGGCAAGCAGGGATAAAGTGCAAGGTTCGGGAATAAATAACAATTCAAGTGGAACGCCCCCCTTGGGAACTACATACCACAGGTCTTCCTTTCCCCACCCATCGTTAATGGCAGAGAACATATCTGAGGGGCCGATGTAATTCATCAACGAAGTTCCATGAATCGACTGCAATGGATCCAGATAGTCATCCAGGCAATGATGTGAATATAGAAGTTCATTTGTGCTGTAAACATGAATGGTGCCATGTCCGATTGAGACACTGGAACCACAAGTCGGACGAAGACCGATATAAGCAACATCAACTAAGTCCGGGCTATTTTCGATGGTTAATTTCTCTATGAAATACTGCTCAAGATACTCCCCGCTATAGGAATCGTAACTATATCTCAGGCCGTAGTCGATATCGACGGACAGGCTTCCATTACACAGTGAGAAGAAGCTTAAATAAAGAACGACTAAGTATAATTTTCCCATTATTCTACTCGTTCATATCTCAAGCAGGGTGCGATTTTAAGCACTTTATTGTATTCGATAAGACCTTTTCTTTTCCTCACTAAAACGGCCCCGAAGGCAAGGAGAGACAAGGTAGCAGGTTCAGGAATGACCTGAAACGCAGTCGAATAATCATCGTGTAGAATATAACCGGATGTTCCAACTCTCCAGTATGCCTGAACCAGCAAATCATAATTGCCTTGTGGCAAAGTCCCGATTACATCCAGATGAGACCAGGGCTTAGGAATAGCAGTCCCTATTCGATCCGTATAATATAAATTCAGTTCCAGCAAAAAGTTGTTTACAGAAAAGAGGGTCTTGTCATAATGAATTCCACCACCGGGTATATAGCCCTGAGTATTGATTGTAATGATATCATAGACTGATGGTGTTTCTGGTATTATCTGGACATCCGATATGTTGATAATCGGTCCTGCAAAAGCTGAATCCAATATCATTAACACGGCTGATAAATAAATCCTTTTCATGACTTAGTCCTTCTCCATTGAAGCTGCATCCTCACAGACAGAATCACCCCTGTTCCCAAGAGGAATATTGAAGCTGGTTCTGGGATAACGATTTCCCCAGGCAATCGAGGGATCAAAGTCATTTATTGTCGTAAGCCCTGAAGGATTCGCCGGCTGAGAAATAATTGGGGTTGCGATACTGCTTGAAGACAATAACACACACACAGCGGATATGAACCATATTGCATATTTCATTGAATTGCCCTCCTGTTCTTAATACTGAAAAATGTGAATACCATTTCTCAGACTTTGATATTCCACATCCAAGCCAAGCAGATTGAATCATGGTACTATCAATAAACCCACGGCCGTAGGTTTCTCTACAGACCAGTGGGTTTCCAGTATCTCGAGCGGGAATATCTTCTTTTGGACATCTCCTCATCTCCGCAATATTATAGGGCTATTATACTAAACACGAGAGGGGAATTACAACCATGGTTTTTAAAGTAATCAATTTTGCTCTTTTTGTTGATGCTCCATTAACTCTATATTCCCTCACTCACTCCCGACTCCTTTCCTACTCAAAAGAGGAATCTGCTGTACGCTGGGGTGACGCTGGAGAAAAAGAAAGGGAGTTATGGAGTAGGGATAAAAAGAAAAAACCTCATTTTCGTGATTGAAAACGAGGTTTCGAGAGTGGGCGGTACAGGATTCGGACCTGTGACCTCCTGCTTGTAAGTTCTTTAAGGCCAAAATAAAGCCTTATGTTTAAAGGATTTACAACTCGCAATCTTTGTTTTCATTATAATAATGCGGTTTTTTCGAGTCAATGGTTTTCAAGCTTTTCCGGAAAAAATTCAAGTGTCATAAACCGTGTCATAAAGTCTTGTTTACATGACGAAAAAAAAACAGAGTCGCCAGAAACGCGGTTTTTGACCCTGAAAAGTCAATATC
This sequence comes from Anaerohalosphaeraceae bacterium, assembly GCA_039679345.1. Taxonomy (GTDB): domain Bacteria; phylum Planctomycetota; class Phycisphaerae; order Sedimentisphaerales; family Anaerohalosphaeraceae; genus Anaeroglomus. The sequence goes on along the minus strand of JBDKVE010000077.1, from coordinate 466 downwards.
CTTACCTCCTTCCCAGTTAGCAAGCGGTCACTTATAGACGGCATCGACAGAGGGCAAAATGGACCCCCAGGCGAGTTTGTGATGACATATCTGTCGATCTTTGGACAGTTTCAAGCACTAAAATATAGTCACCGGTGAAGGGGCTTGGGACCATAAAAGCTGTGTCGATATAATCGATACAATCAATACAACCAATACTGTCTAACATTTTTCACAGAAAATCGACACATAATCAGGAAGAATCGGGGAGTCACCCTTGAATCACATTGACAATAAATGATATTATAGGAACGAAGTAATTTGGACATACCTGTCCACGCAAACAAGATGTTGATTTGCTTTTTTGGGAGAAAACTCAGATGAAAACCGTATCTATTGCATTCATGTTATTGCTATTAGCCTGTACACCGATTGCATTTGGAGCACCAACCTTTTACACCAATGCAACTGCATTTGATGCTGCCTC
>JBDKVE010000076.1:0-12107 GCA_039679345.1 Anaerohalosphaeraceae bacterium | reverse complement strand
GGGTCGGCAGTCGCCGCCAAGGAACAACATAACGTCAGGAACATCATCATATACATAGCTTTCTTCATCTATCTGATCCTTTCTGGACTGGTGTTAACGCTCTCATCAAGCCTGTATGAAATCCTGATAGCTGAACATGGGTTTTATTTTGCCTGAGACGGCACCGCCAGGACTGCATTAAACGCCGGCTTTGGCTGTCTGTTTCGATCGAACAATAATGGATAATTGGTCCTTCCCGGGATTGGATAATCATTCTTCCACGACATTTCATCATGGACTCCCCAAAGCGTGACGCGATCGATCTTGTCCCGTTTCCTGTAAAATATCCTGAATAATTCGGCATACCGATCGGCAAGCTGTTGCTGCACAGCGTCGGGAAGCCCCCGGGCATAGGGGTCCAAATATGTCTTGAACTCTTCGAGCTGAAATTGCGGATCCATCATGACCTGGCCGATGATCTGCCCTTCCCGGGTCAAAGGCAAGACATCCATATCCAGTTCGGTAATCATGACCTTTACCCCCAAAGCAGCATACGCATCAATCGCCGCCTCAATATATTCGGTCCTGGGATAGTTGAGTCCCCAGTGGCCCTGGATGCCAATACCGTCAATCCGAATCCCTTCGGCCTGCAACATCTTTACCATTCGCACGATACCCTCTCTTTTGGCCGGTCGCCATGCATTAAAATCATTATAATAGAGTTCAGTATCAGGTGCGTATTCGGCAGCAAACCTGAATGCCAATTTTACCATATCATCACCATTGCTGATGTTCTTGATCCACGCAGTAGAACGATAGGAGCCGTCATTATCAATAATCTCATTGACCACATCCCATGCGTCGACCCGGCCCGCATAGCGCCCTGCCACGGTCTGGATATGACTGCGCATACGCTCAATCTGGGCCTGACGGGTATTGGGTTTTCCGTCGGCATCCTGAAAAAACCACAGAGGGGTTTGATTATGCCAGATCAGCGTATGACCGATCAAAAACATGCTGTGTTTTTCGGCAAATTCCACGATTTGATCCGCAGGACCAAAATGATAGACACCCGGCTTTGGATTGATGGTCTCGGCCTTCATCTCGTTTTCAGCCGTAATTGAATTGAACTGATCAATAACGATTTGCCGAGAGACTTTATCGCCGCCGGAAACAATCGCATGATTCACTGCACAGCCTACACGGAACGCCTCTTTGTATGTGTCTTTCAAAGAAGCCGACGTGCCGGCCCAGACAGTCAGTGTCCATACCCCAGAAAGATAAATCATCCCGAATAATAGCGTTTTTTTCATAACTCAAATCCTGTTTATGGAAAACCTGTTTGTGTTCACCGATGCGCCCGCAATAAGGTATAACAAGTTTAAATGTAAACAATCGGCCCTCTTTTCTGCGATTTATGAAAACTCTTTATTCCATTGAAATCTCTGTCAATCCTGTTTCTCAGCATAACGCCCGAAATACTCTAAAATCTGTTCACACCATTTTGCGGCATCCGCAACCTGAATTGCTAAGCGATCGGAAACGTCCTGATGCCGATGCGAATCTATTATTCCGTCAAGCGATTGCCATGTCTTCTGTAATTCAACGGTCTGTACGGTTCCCTGCCGATACTTGGCGCAAAGTTCCTCCCACAACGTCCTGCCTGACTTCATGCGGTAATCCCATGGGCAGCGGTGGAACCAGAGAAGAAATTTTTCCGGACAAGTCGTAATATCATCAAACACGTCACTAACCGGCGGAAAATATTGATCGACGGCGTTAACACCCCGTCGAGTCCGATCAAAGCCGATGCCATCCCCAGAAGCCTGATGATAATAGGTTGCGGTCCAGTCTGCTCTTGGGGCGAGATCGTTCCAGGGCATCGGTGCGTAATGGTCCCCGCCTATCAGATGATGCAGCCCCAGGGGCATCGTATAGTTCACATAGGTTTCGTGAGAGCCCATCATCATGCTGCAGATAATTACAACGCTTTTGTTGTCATTGGTAAAAGTCATACGCGTCCATTCTTCGGCAATCTTTTCGCCGGACAACTCCGGATTCCATGCTAATCGGCCAAAAGCATACCAATTCGACTGCGAAAAATGGTGGCCGCACCAGTTCATATCAAGACCGGGATTTGTCACGGACACCATTCCAGTGATGCGATAAGGATAGACTTTCCCGGCCAGTACACGGGCCACGGTCGAACCTTGGCCTTTGGCATACGTATCGGAATCCAGAAATTCCTTCCACATCGGACCGTGGTAAACCAGATGCATGGCCTGCCCCAGATACTCCTGCGTGGCCTGGATCTCAGCGATTACAGGGGTCTGTTTCATCGCGCCAAACAACGGATGGAAGGGTTCACGCGGCTGAAAATCAATGGGGCCGTTTTTCACCTGAATCACGACGTTGGGGCGAAACTGTCCGTCCAGCCGTGTAAACTCCAGGTAAGCACGTTTGGCACGATCCGGATCGACATCCGCGTCATAAACAAAGGCCCGCCACATCACTATCCCTTTGTGGGGGGCGAGCGCGTCAGCCAGCATATTAGCCCCCTGGGCATGCGTGCGTCCATACGTTTTCGGGCCGGGTTGTCCCTCGGAGTCGGCCTTGACCAGAAAGCCGCCGAAATCGGGAATCAAGCTGTAAATTTCATCGGCCTTTGCCTTCCACCAGGTCATCACATCCGGATTCAGCGGGTCGGCAGTCGGCAGTCCTCCCAGCCGCATCGGCGAAGCGAAGTTGACACTTAGGTACATACGCAAGCCAAAGGGACGCCACAGATCAGCTATCGCGGCAACTTTTCGAAGGTATTCCGATGAGAGAATGCGAAGATCGGCATTGACGTTATTGATTACTGAGCCGTTTATGCCGATCGAGGCACACGCCCGGGCATAATCCGTATAGCGAGGGCTGAGTGTTTCCGGCAACTCATTCCATTGCCACAGCGAACGTCCGGCGTAACCGCGTTCGATCGTCCCATTCAGGTTATCCCAATGATTCATTAACCGCAACTGAAACGCAGGCCGCTCCATGATGTCCAGAGAATCAATCGGCTCATGGGTTTGCATCAGCCGCAGGAAGTGAAATACGCCATAGAGCACTCCCGGACGTGTTTTGCCGGCAATCACGGTTGTCGAATACCCCTTGATTTTCATCGAACGAATCAGAAAGCCTTCCGTACCGCACGATTCCAAATCCGAGGGTTTAACGGCTTCACTTATCAAGCCGGCCGTGTCTGCTGTTGCAATCACCAGTGCGCCGTCATGCGATATATCGTCAGCAAAAGCATCCTGCTTAATTCCAAGAAGTCCGGACAGACCGGCCTGAAGTTCTCGCCTGATGACGTCATCGTCTTGAAACGATTTGGGCAACACGATTTGTTTTACGGACTTTCTATACTGCTCAAGACATTTGGAATCCGTAATTGGTTCATGGCGAAGCCACAACCGATACCCGTCTTCAGCCCGGACAAAACTGCCCCACAGTCCCCACAAGACGACAATAGATAACATTTTATGCAGCATACTTTGACCTGTCTTATGAATCATTATGACCCGCCCCTGTTATTCAAATTGTATCCAATCAATCTCGACTTTTTTCGCATCATTAAGTTTCACAACCAGGTTGCGAACGCCGGAAGGAATCTTCAAAAGCCCGGATTTAACGATTGACCAATCCGTATTTTCCGAAATCTCGACCTTAGCTGCCAGCGGTCCATCGACGTTGTCGATCCGAATTTCAACCATGCCGCCTGTCTGCGAAGCGGCTTTGACCCGGACGGAAATCCATTTGTGCTCGCCAAAATCAACGTCGTTGTATTGCACCCAGGCGTTCTGTGCTGCCAAAACAGCCTTCCAGCCCTTTTGTTTTTGGTTTGAATCCACAAAATCAACCGTTACACCGTCGGGACTCACGGCACTATACCTGTCAATCTGTATCTCTTTGAGCGCATTAGCAATCCCCACTCCGCGCAGGGTCGGAGTGACTTTTCGGATGGTACCATCCTCATTGAAATAGAGATAATCTGCCTTGATAGCTCTGTTTTTGTCGAAGTTCGGGGATAAATCTTTATCATGATAAAACAAATACCACTGTCCTTTGTATTCAACAATGGAATGATGATTGGTCCAGCAGCCGCTTGGGGACTCATCCATGATTACACCTTTATGCTCAAAAGGCCCTGTCGGACTGGTACTTGTTGCATATTCGAGTCGCTCGGTTTTGTTTTGGACATGCGGATACGCCAGGTAGCAAACGCCGTTCCGCTCAAACACGAAGGGACCCTCAATAAGTCCTTTCTGGGGGAGATTTCCAATCACCTGCGGCTCAGATTCCAATTCCAGCATATTGTCTTTGAGTCTGGCCACAAATATTCGATTCATCGAATAATACAGATAAGCCTTTCCTTCTTTATCAATAAAAACACAGGGATCTATCCCTCGCACACCGTCGATAGGCTTATCCGCAGGCTTAAAGGGCCCCTCGGGTTTTTCTGATACAGCCACACCGATTCGGCCTGAGGCAGGAAAATAAAAATAGTATTTTCCATTTTTGAAGACACAGTCCGGCGCCCACATATCGAATGATTTTCGCTCAAGCCAGAGAACATCGGTCTGATCTAAAATAATCCCATGATCCGTCCAGTCCATCAGATTTTCGGATGAAAAGACATGGTAGTCTTCCATGACAAACCACCCGGCGCGTCCCCTGCCGGGAGCGGCAGGAATATCATGCGAAGGATAAACATATATTTTACCTTCAAATACGCGGGCGGTAGGATCTGCGGAAAATTGATCGAGAATCAAAGGATTATCCGCAAATCCATTATTCATACCAATCCAATAGAAGGCAGTGATCATTGTGCAGTAGACAAATCGTTTCATACACAATCTCCTATCCATAATTAATTTCACTTTATTCGTATAACACCATAACCTTAATTCGTTTTTCTTCATAGAAATCTTTTGCTTATTTGTGTGTGAACATCCCCAGCGTCACCCCCTGGAATCCACCGGCGGTATCGGTGCTTAAGAAAGAAGACTGGATATCCCGGCTAAGCTGTGTGAAATCGCCGCCGCTCTTGTAGAAAAAGCGGATATTGGGACCTTGCCCTTCGATCTTAAGGTCGATAGCGACTGTATTGTCAGGCAGTATCTGAGAGGTTAAAATCTTAGGCTGCGGCCGTTGGCCGTCTTGACGGAATCCACGGCCTGCTGTTCCGGCGGACTGTTCGACAGAGATTTCGGTGAGGCGGCCGGAGTCTATTTTAACATTGATGGCGTAATAATGGCCTTCATTCTGAAAGGCGGCTAATCCGGCTATACAATTTGTTGTCCTGGGCTGGGCCGTCAGGGTCACAATGCAGACGAAATCGTTGTTTTGCTGACGCACGGCCAGATAAGAGGGATTACCCTGCCCCGAGAGAAGCTCGCTGCGGGGTTCAAGGTAAAGAGTTCTGTCTGTTTTGGATATAACATACCATTTTGAAACTGGAGCCCGCAGGCCAATCCATCGAAAACTCAGTGTGTCCGAATCAAAATTGTCGGTGAAACGGATATTGCCGGTGGACGGTACCGCCGGGGCCTTGCCCGCGGGCAGATTCGGCTTTTTCACAGTCAATGGAACCGGCGTATTCGGCGGCAGGATGACGGGCCAGCCGTCGGTCCAGGAAACCGGGAGCATGAATGTCTGGCGGCCGGTATTATAGAAACCGGCCTGATAGGGCTGGCAAGCAAGGAACACTGCGTACCAGTCGCCATTCTGTGTCTGGACAAGATCGGCATGGCCGGTGCAGGTGATTGGATTGGGTCGGTCAGACGGCAGGTCCCAAGATGCAAGGATGGGATTTTTGTCCCAGGGGACATACGGTCCGCGAAGCGAATCCGACCTGAAGATGACTTCCGTATGGGCCGGCCCGGTACCTCCCTGGGCACACATCAGGTAATACCTCTTGTTGATTTTGTAGAGATGGGGACCTTCGCACCAGATGGGCTGTTTGGAGATATCGGTGCCGCCATCGATAAGTACGGTCTTTTCGCCGACAGATTTTTTCTGATTGAGATCAAATTCCTGGATCCGGATGGTGCGATGGCCATTGTATTTGGCCTGCGCCACCGGCTCGTCACAACTGAGAATATAGCACTTGCCATCGTCATCGAAGAAAATATCGGGATCAATCCCGCCGACATTCGGCAAATGGACCGGATCCGACCAGGGACCTTGGGAATCGGTGGCAGTGACATAATAATTGCCGATTCCGCCAACAAGTGTATTGATCACGTAAAAGGTGCCATTGTGATGGCGGATAGTGGGTGCAAACGTACCGGCAGAGACCTGCCCCCCACGCATGGCGAACTGGGACGGTCGGTCGATGACATTGCCGATCTGTGTCCAATTGACCAGGTCCCTTGAGTGCCAGATGGGGATGCCGGGGAAATAATTGAAGGAGGAATTGACCAGGTAATAGTCGTCGCCAACCCGGCAAATGGAAGGATCAGGATAGAAGCCGGCGATGATTGGATTAAGATATTCATCTGTCCCCGGCCCTGCGGCAGTTTTGCCGGTGTATGCGAACGATGAAAATTGCACCCAGGTGGAAGTATCCGGGGCGTCTGCGGCGATGAGAATTGGGGCTAGTACGATCAACATCACAGTACCGAAAATAATTTTATACATGATTATGACTCCTATTTAATTCACCGTCATTTGGTTTTGAAACGCACAACCGTGATGGAATTGCCCGGGAAAGTGTGATTCCATGCAGAACCTGCATCATGGATAATGAAGTCTTTCGGGATAATGCGAAAGGGATTGTCCACCGAGTTGGTATCATTCGGCTGTCCCGCCATAACCTGGCCGACGGCTTCTTTCCTGATATCTGCCCCCTTGAATTCCACGGTCATATTCTGATCGACGTTAAAGATATTAACGACTTTCAGTATAATGTCGCCGGAGGTGTCCTCTCTGCTTGCACAGGCAAACAGCGGCTCATTGGGACTGGGAGGAGTGTCCATGCGGCCGCGACCTGGCGATTGCCCTGCGGGAGCCTGTACCGGCTCCGAAGCAGGTGTCGGTATCGTCTGAGGAGTGATTTGGCCAACAGGGATAATCTGATCACCCCTGGCATTGAAAAACATCTTTTGGACGTAATATGACGGTGAACCATAGCTGGTCAGAGTGTCGTAGCCGATAAGATTGGTGCGCCACTGGCTGCCGCCCGGATTTACGCGGGTAAATAACGGGGCATAACAGGTCATAATGACAATGTCGGCATTGCGTTCCAGACCGGTCAGAAACGCGGCATCCGCAATAGCACACTGGAAAGACGGGGTCAGGCCGCGCTGCGTACCGCGTTCCTGGGAGGCCCATTCTCCTTCGAATATTTTCGGACTCTGACGATCCGCATTATCATAAATATGGGCATTGCGAATCGCGGTATTGGGTGACATATAATGGTGATTGTCGATCACATCATGCGGTACTTTTGGATCAACCGTGGCAATGACTTGAATGTGAGGATATTTGGCTTTGATGGCGTTATAGAACATGGCAAAGCGGCCTTCCGGTCCACGATAAGTCGCGGTGCCATTATTGAGGAAATCCTCATTGCCGATCTCGACATAAGTCAGTTTGAATGGGGCCGGGTGGCCGTCTTTGGCACGGCGGGCACCCCATGTTGTATTCACATCGCCGGTAATGTATTCAATCTGATCCAGAGCCTCCTGAATAAACGGCTTGAGTGCTTCGCCGGTTCTGATATCCTGGCCGCCGTCAAGATGCAGACCGGCGTAAACACCAACTACAGGCTCCATATTCAATTCTTCGCACCATTCGAGGAATTCCAGTAGACCCAAGCCGTCCGAAGACCGATAGCCCCAGGGACTCTGGTGGCCGGGGCGTTCTTCCCACGGCCCGATCATGGTTTTCCAATCAAATCGATTGGCAAAATTGGAGCCTTCGACATAATTGCCCCCCGGAAAACGGAGGAATGCGGGACGCATATCATCCAGAAGCTGCATGATGTCCTTCCTGAATCCGGTAACGGGACGTCCGCCCAGGGCCTTGCCCGTGCGTCCCCGGAATACCGGAGGGAACAACGACACGAGATTGAAGTTCACTGTACCCCTGGCATTGGCTGAGATTACCAAACGGGCATCGGCCGTCGGCTTGACATCCCCGGTCTTCAGGGCAAGGCTGTAGCGCTGCCACGTGCCTGTGATGGCAGGAACCTTCTCGGAAGCATAAATAGTGTCGCCATTGCCGGATTCGATGGCGACGGTCAGTGCTCCGCTTAAACCATCGGAGGCTTTGGCATAGAAAGAGCACTGATAGGACGTATTGGGTTTAACCGGAATACCCCAATAGCCATCATTGGCCACACCAACGCGGTCGCCATCGGGGACATTGGAGATCACAAGCTTCAGACTCGTCGTCAACGCGGTGGTGTTAATGGGATCACTGGTGTCGGTCGCGGCAGAGCCTTCCGCGCCGGCTGAGGTCACCAGAAACCAGTGGGGAGCGCCGGGAATCGTGCTGGAGGGAGTTGCCACAATCGGACCGTGATCAACGATATCCCCTCCCTCAAAACCTTTTTCCGCCTGCCAAATCTGGCCGCTGGAATCCGTATAGGGTGTGGTCTGCCCGGCTCTGATTCGTACCGTGGCTTCGGCTGGTGCCGCCGGTGTCTGTGGAATGATTTCAATGGCGTTAATTGCCGGATTTTCGATCTTAGGTGTGAAAACAATACGGAACTCTCCATTAGACACTTCTGCGGGTACCGTTTCGATATAGGCGCGATTGGGACCACCAGCCTTGACCCAAATGTCGAAATCCCTGAAGTCCTGCCCCTGGACATTGAAGGAGAATACACGCTGGCCGGGGCCGTTAATCCCTGAGTAGGTCTCCGCAAAGTAGAGCTTCGCCAGATACTTGCCGTTGGGAATTTTGCATAAGAAGGCGCTCATCGAATAATGCTCGCTTCTGAACAGCCCGGGTTCTTTGGTTCCCGTGACAATCGGTGCCGAACCACTGCCGCGGCCGCTGGAATTCCGGAAGATGCGGTTCTGAATTAATTCACCGTAGAGTCCGCCCTCATAGGAGTAATTGATTTCCTCAGTCATCAGACCATAAAACAGCGGACTGATTCTGGCGCCGGGTTTGTCGGCCTGCACAACGATTTTGCCGGGATTGGCGTCAGCAGCATAAAGGATACAGCCTGACAGAATCAGCACAACGGTAATCCATGTGATAAATAATTGCTTCATATAAAGCCTTTCTGTGAGTTAAGTTTGTATTCTGTACTACTTGGCCGGAAATTCATAGATATTCACACTAAAGGGGGCAAACGCTGCATTTACGGGAATCACATCCAGTTTTTGTTCTTCAATCCAGACACCCGGTTCCTGACCGACAGCCACGGTGGCCGTGAGACTCCGGGGTGCCATGCGACGAAGAACGCCTTTGCCGGAAAGTTCAGCTCCGTGGATTTGCAGATCTAAAGTTTGAGATGATTCGGTCGGATTAATCACGGCGACAGTCAGCGACTTGCGGTCGGCGGTCCAGGCAGCAGCCACATCCAGAGGGAACGTATCACTACCGGCGTTTACAACAGGCTGTTCACCGCCGGGAGGATCTTTGGGCTTGGGCTGAGGTGAGTTGCCTGAGACATCTACGGGAATCGTACCAAAATGGTCACGATATAATTTAAAGAGCATGCCGGTAGGATTGAGAACGGCCTGGCCACGGGCAGTATTATATGTCCCGGTGATAAACGTCAGCGTCGCCAGATGGTAAATATCGGAATGGCGGAACATCTCATGGAAATTCCATGCATACGCGGGGACAACTTTGTAATTGCCCGCCCCGCGACTGCCGGCATATGCATATTCATCCAGCGCGATGGGAACCGGTTTTTTCTTCAGTGCCGGTATCCGGTTCAGGTATTCCTGATAGGCTTCATATTTAATGCGGATATGATTGGCCGGCCGGCGCATCCAGTCCACAAGCGGTTCGTTGGGATCATTGGGAACCTGTTTGGCAAGCGACAGATCGAAGTGGGAGTCATAATTGTAATAGTGTTCGCTGATCATATCCATATAATCCAGACATTTGACAAACATAGTCCCTGTCCAATCGGCAAGACCAAGGTAATCAGGAACCAATTTGTCGCCCAGTTTCAAAGACTGTTTGGAACCGGTCATCGTATCCGGCATGGCACCGCTGGCGATGAGAATAATGCCAGGGTCCACTTTGCGCATCACTTTGGCAAAAAGGTTGTGCTTATACATGTATTGCTCAATGGGCATATATCCATACTGGTAGTCGCCCCACATTTCATTGCCGATATTCCAGAGTTTGACATTATACGGCTCGGGGTGACCGTTGGCGGCACGCATCGCCCCCATGCGGGTGGAAACAGGTCCATTGGTGTATTCTACATATTCAGCAGCGGAACGAGCATCGCCAAAGCCGGAGTTGACGCTGATATAGGGTTCGACCTCCGTCAGCCGGCACAACGTCATAAATTCATCGGTCCCCACATCGTTGGGCTGGACAGCACTCCAGACGGGATCCCAGACGGGTGAACGCTTGTCCATATCACCAATGGCATCCCGCCAATCGTGAGCCGAAAGAAAGTTGCCGCCGGGCCAGCGATAAACACCGGAACGAAGCGATTTAAGCACGGCAATGATTTCGGACCGCCAGCCTTCGATATGGTCGGCAGGCATCAGCGAAACAGCACCGACATACACTGTGCCGGAGCCTGTGGCTGTGATTTCAAGTTTGGCATCCCTGGTCTCGACCGACGACTTGAATGATAGCGGGTATTTTGCATAGGCAGCAGTCAGCTTGCTGATATGAACTGTCTGTCGGTCGGAAACACCAGTTCCCCATACCAAATGGACAGACACTTTGGCATCCGCATCGCCGGCCAGGACGATCCGGCCGGTGTAAGCCTTGTCCGACAGAATAGCCAATCCCGCCTGGCTGAAACCGCGAGGTTCGGTCGTACTCAGCGCAATCGCCGGGGAATGATCGCCGGTGTAGGCTTTTGACACATTCATGGTAATGTATTCAGGGGATCCAATCGGTATCCAGCGTCTGATCATTCCGCCGCGTCGGCTCCGTCCTGCAGTCTGCCCGGCCCGCTGCACGGGTAACGCATCTCGGTGTACCAGGGGGACATCCTGGGGGGCCACAGGGTAATAGAACTTGCGGTCGTCGAGCATTTCAGCCCACATGCTGTTGTAAACCAGATTGCCGGCGTGCTCGATAAACATGCCATAAAGATAAGGCTGGATGGGAGCATGGGTTTTGCCGGCGTCGATGACAGCATTGATATTCGTTGCAGCAGTCGCTGAATGAAAATCCAGCAGAGCAAATGCCAGGACGGTTATGAAACAGATCCGGTTTAGTTTATTTTGAATAGTAGTCATAGAATTGCCTTTACAAGAAAGTCTTTTCAGGGAATATTTTTCTTTTCTACTTTCCAACCGGAAATTTGGGAAAGTCCGCAAGACTTGCCAATAAACATTTTCGCGGCGTCCTTGTCTCCTTTAAGCTGCCATTTATACCAGGCTGCTGCAACCACGGCGAATTCGCCGCCATGCAGCCGTCCATAAGTTCCGCCATGGCCAACATTCAGATTTGCCATAAACACCGGCACATGGTTAATGCGATGAAAATCATCCATTCCATTATTATAGGCTATGTCCGATTCTCCGCCGAGTATGTATAATATCGGTGTATACAGCTTTTCAAGCTGATCCTTTGTCAATTTGGGCATCCCCGCCATACCACGTCCGGGATCACTCAAAATGCCGCTGTTGCAAATCACTGCTGTAGTGACACGTGGGTCCGGAGCGACCTCCAGGGTCTGCAATCCGCCACACGACATACCGCTGACTGCGATCTTCGTAATATCAAGCTTATTGTAATATTGGCTCGTCTTATCACTGTTCTCAGCAATCGCCCAGTCAATCGCATCGGTCAATTGTGAAGATGTCGATCTGGTGCCGCCTCCCTGGACCGGCCGCGGCATGGTTCCAATCGCAATCACCAGAAAACCGTGCGACGCCACCTCAGACAAAAAGTTTACATGTTCCCAGGGGGAATTCGCACAA
>JBDKVE010000075.1:0-3806 GCA_039679345.1 Anaerohalosphaeraceae bacterium | reverse complement strand
GAACGGGGCCTATATCCCGGACAATCTGCCTGAAAAAGATCGCGTTGCATTGCAGCAATTTATGCATTATTGCCGATGTTTATTGGCTAAACCCGTTGTTTTGGTGCGTTATCAGCGGGAAGCGTATGAGAATCGTTCTGATTCCAAGGTGCGTATAACTTTCGACCGAGAACTCCATTACCACCCGGCCGACAAGGCCATGGTGAAATTGAATGGGCCGGGATGGATTAAAATACCGATAGATTTTGTCGTATTAGAGATTAAATTTACAGACCGGTTCCCAAACTGGATTAAACAAATGGTTCAGATGTTCAACTTAAATCGTCAATCAATGTCCAAGTATTGCAGTTCGGTGTCGCAACTGGTTCCGGCGGCAACCACTGCCTATACCATGCCGAAACTCAAATAGAATAACCAGAGGTAGATATGGAAAAAGTGTGGCAAATTCTGGACGGATATGCCATTAGTCCGGAAGTTGATATGTGGTCAATTTTACTGTCCTTATTGCTGTCGTTTGTCCTGGGACAACTGCTGGCATGGGTGTATTATTTTACACACAATAGTTTGTCCTATTCCAAGTCGTTTGTTCAATCCCTGATTGTCATAACCATTGTGATTTCCCTGGTGATGACCACCATCTCCGGCAGCTTTGTGATTGCAGTGGGTCTGATGGGGGCTTTGTCGCTGATTCGTTTTCGTAATATCATCAAAGATACGCGTGATATTACGTTTTTGTTTTGTGCGGTGGTGATCGGCATGGCCTGCGGCTCACAGCGATATGCGCTGGCGGTGGTTGGTACCGGCGGGCTTTGCCTGGTTCTGCTGTATCTGCATTTCGCGGATTTCGGAATGCACAATTCGTATAACGCCTTTTTACGGTTTACCTTTGATGGTCCGATGGCTTCCGATCATCCCATTGTCAAAACCCTCAAACGATTTACTCGAACGATGACACTGATTTCATCTAATTCATGCAGTCCCGATGACAGTTCTGTGGATTTTTCGTATCAGCTATCCCTGAAAACGGCGGCGAATAATGAACAACTGTTGTCGGAGATTCGCAAGATCGAAGGTGTACATAACGTCAGTCTGACGATGCAGGAACAACTTTTGGAGATGTAACAAAACATGGCACGGAAAGCAGGTAAAACACTTGGAGGGATCCTACCCGTATTCATCTGGCTGGCTTCGGTCGGCGCAGTGGTGGTACTATACTCGCAGAGGATTGGCAGCTTCACGGTTCAGGGCATTGCCTATGCCCCGACCCAGACTGTTGTGGCTGTAGATAACGCCACTATACGTCGTATTTTTGTCCAGCCATGCCAGCCTGTCCAAAAAGGCGACATGCTGGCCCTGATCGAATTGGGCAATCCTCTGGAAAATGAATACGCCCGTTCTCTGGCGGAGGCTCAGCGAGCCACGGCCAGGGCGGAAATGGATCGCCTGAAGGCGGAACTGAATGCCATGCAGGCCGAGTTTGACAATGATATCAAGGTCCAGAAATCCGAGTTTAGCCTGGACTATCGCCGGCTGGCTTTGGATGTCGAACGGGCCAGACTGGATTTGCTGGATGCCAGGGCAACGCTGGAAGCGGATCGGGGTATGCTGGCCGGGCTGGAACTGGAGAAGAACAGCCTGGAACTGCTGCTTGAGCGTCAGGCGGTCGATTCCTATGAAGTGCAGCGGATTCGCATGGAACATGAAAGCATGGCCCGCAAGGTCAAAGCGGAAGAGGATTTGGTTAAGGAGGCCCAGGAGAATCTTCTTCTGGCTCAAAAAGAAATGGAACAGCAGCAGCAGGTCGCACTGAGCGATGATTATCTTCAGCGGCTGCTGGCGCCTTTTGAAAAAGCGGTCCATGTGCAGGAAAAGTACGTTGAAGAATACTTTGCACCTGTAAGTCAACTGGCGGTTCGAGCGGAAATTGACGGTGTGGTCGGCAGTATTGCATACAGCGAAGGACAGTCGATTACCGCAGGGCTTCCAATCATGACTGTGGCGGGGCCCAATGCGGAATATGTGATGATCTGGCTGGATCAGCACAAGGCCGGGCTGGTCAAAGAGAATATGCCGGTTGAGTTGATTAAATCAACGATTCCGCGTTCGATGATCCGTTCACAGGTCGTATCGGTTGGGGCGGCATTTGAGCAGATACCTGCACAGTTATGGGTGGATCCGCAATTACCTTTATGGGGCAGACCCGTTCGTATTGCAGTACCTCAGAATGTCAGCCTGATGGCCAATGAGATGGTCGGCATTCGCGGGCTTTAGTCTTGGGATTTGAGTCATACTATTATCCAGGGTCAAGATGCTGTATTCAAAATTCAAAAAAACAATCTGTAACTGCATTTTCCGGCGACTGTGTTGTGGTTTCATTTCGGCCGTTTTGATTGCAGGCTTATGCAGTTGCGGCATGGACCGTCAGAAGGCAACCACCCAGGCCGATGAGCAGGTCTATCGTATTATCGATAATCAATGGCAGGACTCGCTTGGCTCCCGTACCGATTACCAGATTGACCGCGGGGCGCAATCCATCAATAGTGACATCCTTCCCACCGTCTGCGAAAAAGGGACACTGACGCTGTCCGAGGCGGTTCAACTGTCGGTATGGGCCAGTCCGGAATTTCAGACGGCACGGGAACAATTATATCTGACGGGATTGGATCAGACAGAGGCCGAGCATCTTTATGAGATTACCCCGTTTGCCTCAGCGGCTGCCGGCCAGAGCCTGTTGCACAATACCTCCAACAGTTCGGCCAGACCTTATGAAAATGAAATTCGCGGCGGACAGGGAACTGCAGGGATGCAGAAACTTCTGGCAACCGGAGCACTGTTGACCACCGATTTAACACTGGGCTCTTTCGATGTCGTTTCAGGCAACTACCGGACTGGTGGGGCATCGCTTTTTCAGGCGGCGATTACGCAGCCGCTGCTGCGGGGGGCCGACCGCAAAGTAGTCCTGGAAACACTGACCCAGGCCCAGCGAAACACCCTGTATCAGATTCGAACATTTAATCGTTTTCGCAAAACATTTACAGTCTCCGTGGTTAGCGATTATTACCGCCTGATGGAATATTCCCTGCGGGTTAGTTATGCCCGGGACAATATTCAGCAATTACAGCAGTTATACAAAAAAATGGAGTATCTCAGCCAGGTGGGTTTTGTCGCCCAGCACGAACTGGAAGAAACCCGCCAGGATATCCTCAAGGCCGAGGATACGCTTTCACAAACTCAGCGTCTGTACCGCGAAATGCTGGATTTATTCAAATTGCGTCTGCTGATTCCGCCGGATATGGACATTGAACCCGATGTGGCTGAGTGGCTGGCGCTGGAAGACTTCGGCCGATGCGAGGTTCAGATGACTGAACAGCAGGCCATTGAGGCGGCTCAGTTTCAGCGTCTGGATCTGGCTAATATGTTTGACCAGGTGGAAGATTCGCATCGCCATATCGAGGTAGCCGCCGATGGTCTGAAAATGGATTTATCGGTCGTTGGGCTGGCCGCTCCTTCATCTCATGGCCGGCTGACATTTGGTGCCGACCCGGGGGATTTGCAGCGCACCCAGGAACGCTATGAACTCAGTCTGCGGGCGGATTTTGCCATGGATCGCCTGCTGGAGCGAAATAATTACAAACGCGCCTTAATCGCTTTGAGTCAGCAGCAGCGTGCACATCTGCAATTGACCGATCAGGTGATTGCCGAGGTCCGCAAGGCCTGGCGGGATATGGAAGAGGCCCATCAGCGCAGCCTGCTGCAGGCCAATGCCAAAAAGCTGGCCCAGCAGCGTCTGGACACGACACTGCTGC
>JBDKVE010000074.1:0-6950 GCA_039679345.1 Anaerohalosphaeraceae bacterium | reverse complement strand
AGACCTCGTACATCTGATTATCAATAATAAAAGCTAACAAATATATCTCAGTATTTTTCAAGAAAGGAATCTATAGTGTGTAAATTATTCACATTATTAACTTTAATCGTTTGTACGGGATATGCTGCCGACGATCCATATAGTGGATATTCCCTTGGCCAGCGATATGCAGACAAGAATCCTCCTGAAATTATTAAAGACAACCGCCCCGCAGGCGCGACGGAATGGCCTTTATGGCTGCAACCTCCGGAAATTATTAAGCCGGATCAAAGCCATTATCAATCTGCAGAAACACGTAAATTTGAGGGGATTTCCAGTTTGGCGGTGAGCCCAAGCGGCCGCCTGTGGGTGACATGGTATGCCAATAGTGTGGCTCCGGCCGAGGATGAAAATAATTATGCAGTACTTGCCACGAGTGGTGATGACGGAAAAACGTGGGAAGAGATTTTAATGATAGACCCCGATGGTGCAGGGCCGATTCGTGGGTATGACTCCACCTTGTGGCTTTCGCCGGATGGCCGATTGTGGCTGTTCTGGGGGCAGAAGTTAAAAAGTAAAACAGAGCCGTCTGGTGTATGGGCCATGAATACCAATACTCCGGATGTCGCCGACCCTGAATGGACTGCGCCAGTACGTTTGACAGACGGCGTGATGTTGAATAAACCGACCGTCCTGTCAAACGGCACATGGCTATTGCCGGCTGCAATCTGGCGGACCGATAATGGCGCAAGAGTTGTAGCCTCTACGGACAACGGTAAAACCTTTAACGTATTAGGCGCGTGCAATGTCCTTCCGGTCGAAACACGCAATTGTGACGAACATATGATCATCGAACGCAAGGATGGATCGCTCTGGATGCTTGTGCGGACGCTGTATGGCATAGGAGAGAGTGTTTCTACGGACAAAGGGCGTACATGGAGCAAGTTGACTCCGGCAAAATTTCAGCAGCCTGTGTCGCGGTTTTTCATACGACGCCTAAATTCCGGCAATTTGCTTCTGATAAAACATGGTGAGATAGACAAGAAGATTGATGCTCGGAGCCATTTAATGGCCTTTATTTCAAAAGATGACGGGGAAACTTGGCAGGGCGGCTTCATGATAGATGAAAGGAATGGCATTTCTTATCCGGATGGGCAGCAGGCTGAAAATGGTGTCATTTATATTACCTATGATTATAACCGATGGCAAGACAAGAAAATCTTCATGGCTTGTTTTACGGAACAGGATGTATTGGCGGGCAAGGCCGTAACTGATAAAGTCAGGCTGAGAGTGCCAGTAAATTGATTTAATCGAGTATTTAGAAGCCATCCCAAAACCTCAATTTTTAGGTAAGTCAGAGCCGATATATGGGATATTGACCTGACCAACGAACAATGGCAACGGATCGTCGAATACCTTCCGAAGCCAAAAGCCCAGCCGGGCACATCGGGACGGCCGCCGCAGGATTTGCGAGCGGTCCTCAACGGTATTCTCTGGATCTTGCGTACCGGCGCCCAATGGGCCGACATGCCGGAGCGGTATCCGCCCAAAAGCACCTGCCATCGGCGCTTCCAGGAATGGACCGAATCGGGCGTGTTTGCCAAGATATTGACGGCCCTGGCCCAAGACCTGAAAGAACGCGGCGGCATCGACCTGAGCGAGGGGTTTATCGATGGGCGATGGTGTGGGCGAAACCAAAAAGGGCAAAGGCACCAAAATTATGGGCCTCACAGACGCTTTTGGTCTTCCTATCGCCATTGACGCGACCAGTGCTCGACCGCATGAAGTAAAGCTGGTTGAAAAGACTTTGGATGCCTGTTTTCTGGAGCATATCCCGGACAAAGTGATTGGTGATCGAGCGTATGACAGTGATAAACTGGATAGCCGGTTGTCTGAAGAACGCGGTGTAGAGCTGATTGCTCCGCATAAGCATAATCGGAAAAAGGCTGCCACCCAGGACGGGCGTGTCTTGCGACGATTTCGGAAACGATGGAAAGTGGAGCGGCTGTTTGCCTGGCTCCAAAACTACCGTCGCCTGGTGGTTCGTTACGAGTATCATCTGGAAAACTTCCTTGCCATGATTCAGCTCGGCTGTATCGTTATCCTCTTAAAGAGGGTTTTGGGATGAGTTCTAAAAGTATATAGTCGATTTTAGACAGTGAGATAAATGTTATGTGAGAAATTGAAAAGAAAAAGGATTTTATGAAACATTACAAGAGAATTTTAACATCAGGTGCAATAGTCAGTGTAATTATCTTGGGTCTTGAGACTTTGATATGCGCCACCCAGCCTTTAACTATCGACAAAACGCTACCAAACTCTGAAGTTGCATCCAGAATTACTCCAGGCGATCCACCCAATAAAGGCATCTTGTTTGTTGATCATTCAGCGAATAGTCGCAGCGGGCATTTGGGACATGCGTTAGTGGAATATGAGAAGGGGAAAATCCTTGCATTTTACCCCAATTGCTCAGGTGACGATTGGGGGGGGCATTCGGCCGTGGGATGGATGGAGTATAAAAGATCGGAAGATGCAGGCAGGACATGGGGAAAACCGCAAGAACTACCCTTTTCCAAATGGCTCTTTGAGGCTGGAATGGGACGAACCGCCATGGTTGAAAAAGCGGTGGCGACAGATCAGGGTGAAATTATCCTATTTTATCTCATCTGTGATATCTCAGATGATCCTGGGTGGGAACCCTACTGGACACCGCTCTATTCTAAAAGCGCTGACGGTGGTAAGACTTGGAGTGATCCCAAACCTCTCTGTTCGACACGCGGTCGAATCTTTGCTGTAGTATATCAAGACGGTGAAATCAGAGTGCTCTATTTTGCCAATGATGCCACGGTAAAGTTGATGGATAGGAAAGAAACTGGAGACTGTGTTTACGAACTCTATGTTAGCGGCGATGGAGGGGAGACTTTCACCAAACGAAGTGTTCTGCCATTTGAGACACCAAGTCGTTTTTATGGATCACTTGGATTTCTTGAAGGCAGCAAGATGATTGCATATATCTACAATAAAAAAGATGAATATAATCTCGACTATACCATCAGCGAGGACGACGGTAAAACATGGTCAGCAGTACATACCGCCTACTTCAGTCGAAAGATACGTAATCCGCAATTCATCGCTTTCAGTGGAAAGTACTATCTGCATGGTCGAAGCGGCGGTTATGGCGATGGATGTATGAATATGATCCTATATATGTCAGAGGATGGGGTGAATTGGGATAATGGTGTTTATTTGAGAATGAAAGATACTGGAATCGGGGCATATTCCAATAGTATTGTCGTCCACGACAAAACTATGGAGCGTCTTCTGATTCAGGCTTCGCATGCTTATGAAGAAAATAGAACCAATATATTACATTGGTGGGTGGATTCATCGTCGGTAAAGCAATCGGAGCAGGATTAGATAATGCGTAGAAACGTTGCTGGAATCAAGATAATGTAAGTTCTTGGTAAATGCCAGATAGGATTCTATACTAGTGCTGGAAATAACTTTTCACAAAATAAGGAATTACGCTATGAGGAAATTTATTATGTATAAGTTGTTTATGTTGTCAACTCTTTTAATAGTATGTATGGGATATGCTGCCGACGATCCATACAGTGGATATTCCTCTGGCCAGCGATACACGGACAAGAATCCTCCTGAATTTATTAAAGACAATCGTCCTGCCGGCGCGACGGAATGGCCTTTATGGCGATACACGTCTTTGCACCCTTCGAAGATCATTACGCCGGACCAAAGTGATTATCAAAGCGCAGCAACACGTAAATTTCTCGGAATCCCAAGTCTGGCAATCAGTCCTGGCGGTCGTTTGTGGTTGACATTTTTTGCCGGTAAAGAGCCTGCTGAAGATCATAATAATTATGTAGTACTATCGACGAGCGGCGATGACGGAAAGACATGGAAAGAGGTTTTAATGGTTGACCCGGACGGGGAAGGACCAATTCGTGCATTTGATTCTCAGTTGTGGTTATCGCCGGATAATCGATTGTGGCTCTTTTGGACCCAGCGTTATCACTCAAAAGAGGACCCATACTGCCCGATCGCAGGGGTGTGGGCAATGATGAATGAGCATCCGGACGATCCTGCATCCGAGTGGTCAACGCCTCGTCGTTTAACAAACGGGGTGATGAATTGTAAACCTACTGTTCTTTCGAATGGCGACTGGTTATTTCCAGCCTCTCTTTGGCGAATGATGGACCGCAGCGCACAGGCCGTTTGTTCTAAAGACAAAGGGGAAACATTTAGAGTGCTTGGGGCCTGTGACGTTCCACCTAAAAAGAGAAATATTGATGAACATATGATTGTCGAGCGGAAGGATGGATCATTATGGATGTTAGTGCGAACTATTGATGGTATTGGTGAAAGTTGTTCAATTGATGGTGGACGTTCCTGGAGTGAATTGATTAATTCATCAATCCAACATCCTCCATCAAGATTCTTTATCAGGCGTTTGAATTCCGGTAATCTGCTTCTGGTAAAACATGGCGAGATCGACAAAAAGATCGGCCGCAGTCATCTGACGGCGTTTGTCTCTGAAGACGATGGGAAAACCTGGAAGGGCGGGTTCTTGATAGATGAGAGGAATTGGGCTGCTTATCCGGATGGGCAGCAGGCCGCCAATGGTACCATTTATATTACTTACGATTATAACCGCACAGCGGACAAAAAAATCTTCATGGCTTGTTTTACGGAACAGGATATATTGGCGGGTAAAGCCGTAACTGATAAAGTCAGGCTGAGAGTGCCAGTAAATTCCACCAAAGAAGGTTCGGTTCAAGGCGGATGGCTCACTCCCGATGCAGCATCAGCATCAAAAAAAATACGCGCCGACTTAGGTTTGAGAAATTTACCCGCACGTGCGTTAGGGTGGACAGCATGGGAATTTGACAGTGGTAACTTAAATCCGCTAAATATCCAAAACTCATTTGCAAGTATAATGGCGACAGATGGAACTGTTGAGATTGCCTTAAGTTCAAGTGCTCGCGATGTTTTTGCCCGCAACAATGGTTACATTGGCGATGGTACTTTCAGTCCGGAAACGCCGAGGGATCTTTGGGTCGACGGACTTTTTTGTTTTTTTACGCCCAAGGAATCGGGTTTGATTATAAAGCTTAGCGACCGGCTCCTATATTTTAACCACCTATTCAGGCTATAGATGCGATAATAAAGCTGTGGTGACATCTGAAATATATGTCAATGGACAGCCCACAGGTTTAGATTCGAAATATTATGCGTCAAAGGAAAATGTGTCGGCGGAGTTCCTAAAGACCCATGTACCTCGGCGAATCGAGTTTAGGGTATTAAACAATAATGATGTCGTGACGATTGATTTTCGCAATCTGACCAGAGTTCCGGCTGGAGAACTGGCTTTGGCTCTAAATGCTTTCGAGCTTGAACAGTTATAACTTAAGGGTAACATGATGATACAATCGATTATCATTCTGCCTGCGATTTTAGCAGTCATCAATTCCGTAACCGCGAACGAGGAAATCAATCCGGCTTTGCTTAAGCAACCGTGGACAGCCAAGTGGATCGCGCACCCGACCGACTCAGTGCATGTGTATGGGGTTTATCATTTTCGCAAGTCCTTTAAACTGGATGAAAAACCTGAAAAATATGTCGTGCACGTGTCAGCAGACAATCGGTATCGATTGTTCATCAATGGCAATGCTATCAGTGAAGGACCGGCAAGAGGCGATCTATGGCACTGGCGTTTTGAGACCGTGAATCTTGCTCCCTTCCTCAAAGTCGGCAATAATGTTTTAGCCGCCGTAGTCTGGAACTACGCCGACGAGAGACCGTTTTCGCAAATTTCACATCACACCGGCTTTTTGCTTCAGGGCAATGATACTTTTTCTAAGCAAGTGGATAGCTGTACTCAGTGGAAGGTATATCGTAATTCAGCCTATTCCATGATCCCGATTAATCAGACATCGGTAAACGGCTATGCCTGCGTCGGGCCAGGCGACGCTGTGGACGGAACTCAATATCCCTGGGGTTGGCAGGAAGAGAACTATGACGATTCGGATTGGCTGCAGGCAAGAGTCGTGGGACGTGCCGCCCCCCGCGGATTGCATGACGCAGCTACTTACTGGTTGCTGACTCCGCGAACTATTCCACCGATGGAGTCTACTGTGCAGCATCTAGGTCGAGTTGCTCGCAGCGAAGGCATCCAGGCGGATGAGGATTTCTGCAAAGGCAAACCGCTGATTATCCCAGCAGATCAGACCGTTTCCATCCTTTTGGACCAGACCTGTCTCACGGTTGGATATCCGGAACTGACTGTTTCCGGCGGGAAGGGTGCCAAGATGAAATTGACCTATGCGGAAGCATTGGTGGATGACTGTTTACAGAAAGGTCAGCGTGATTCTATTGAAGGCCGCAAGATTATAGGTTATTTTGACACTTTTATTTCTGATGGAGGATCGCATCGCCTATTTCGTCCCCTTTGGGTGCGAACATGGCGATATCTACAACTGGACATTACCACGCAGAAAGATCCTTTGACTGTGGACAATCTGCAGAGCGTTTTCACTGCCTACCCCTTTCAAGAGAAAGGGTCATTTGCCTGCAGTGATTCATCACTTGATGCTATTTGGCATACTGGCTGGAGAACTGCCCGTCTTTGTGCCGGAGAGACGTATTTGGATTGTCCCTATTATGAACAACTCCAATATGTTGGTGATACCCGAGTTCAGGCGCTAATCTCGCTCTATGTTGCCGGGGATAATCGTCTCATGCGCAATGCCATCCAGCTTTTCAACGACTCAAGAACCCCGGATGGTCTGACTTCCAGCCGCTATCCAACCTCCATGCCTCAGGTGATTCCCACTTTTTCTTTATTCTGGATTTCAATGCTCCATGATTACTGGATGCATGTTAACGACCCATCTTTTGTTGAGTCTTTCGATATCGGCATACGCGGTGTTCTGGACTGGTATGAACGCCGCATC
>JBDKVE010000073.1:0-27576 GCA_039679345.1 Anaerohalosphaeraceae bacterium | reverse complement strand
ATTTGCGCAGTTCCTGCAGGACGCGGCCGGGCAGGGCGCCGATGGAGGTCCGCCGGTGACCGCGCATATCGGCTTCGTCGCGAATGCCGCCCAGCGAGACGCGGACAAATTTGCGTCCCATGGCTTTGGCGATGGATTTGCCGAGGCTGGTCTTGCCGACGCCCGGAGGCCCGACAAAACACAGAATGGGACTTTTGCCGGTTGGGTTTAGTTTTCGTACGGCCAGAAATTCGAGAATTCGGCGTTTGATTTTTTCGAGGCCGAAATGGTCATGATTCAGGACTTTTCGGGCCCGGCCGATATCGAGAATATCTTCTGTTTTAATCGACCACGGCAATTCGCAAATCCAATCCAGATAGGTGCGGATGACGCCGTACTCCGGAGACCCCTGATGGGTTTTGGTAAGGCGATCCAGTTCCCGCAATGCCTCCTGCTCGACGGCATGGGGCATTTTGGTCTTATGGATTTTGTCTTTGAGTTCCTTGAGTTCTTCGCTTTTACGGTCTTCCTGCCCGAGTTCGGCCTGAATGGCTTTTAACTCTTCCTGCAGGTAATATTCCCGCTGGCTTTTTTCGATGGAATCCCGGACCTGGCCCTGGATTTTGTGGCTCAACTCCAGCACTTCGAGCTGATTAGCCAAATCAACGGAGATTTCCTCAAGGCGCTTGCCGGCATCCGGCTCTTCGAGGAGGGCTTGCTTGTCCGGAATGGGGATATTGAGCGTTGCTGCCAGAAAATCAGCCAGCGAAGAGGGGTCCTGAATATTTTCGAGCAGCATCGAAGCTTCTTCGGGAACATTCGGGCTGAGCGAAATGACTCGGTTGGCGGTATTGCGTACGCTGACAACCAGGGCCTGAAGCTTTTTGGTCATTCGAGTGCGGGTCGGAACGACCTGAACACGGGCCTTGAGATAGGGTTCCTTCTGGATGAATTCGAGGATTCGAAACCGTACGATACCGTGAACAATAATATTGACGGAGCCCTGAGGCATCCGGATAATCTTCAGGACTGAGGCAGCGGTACCGACGGAATAGAGGTCATTCGTGCCGGGGTCTTCGGCATCGGGATTCTTTTGAGCGATGAGGCCAAAGATTGTTTTTTGGGGTTCAATATCTGTAATCAGGCGTTTGCTGCGTTCCCGGCCGACGGCAAGCGGCATGACGGTGCCAGGGTAGGCAACGGCGCTGCGGATGGGCAGAATGCCAATCTCGTCCGGCAAACGGAATTCCTGTTCGGTATTATTAGTTTGATTTATTTGAGAATCCATTACGTCTTCCAGTTCAACCATTTCCATCTATACTACGCTTCCGCGGGTGTTTTATCCGAGGGCGTCCTTACAGTTGTCAATCCATGCATCATAAAAGGCAGAGACATACTTAATCGTGTATGATCTCGAATGCGATTACATGCCCATTTCTGTTTAGACCCAAATATCCGGATAAGGTTTTGTTTTTTACTTATTTAATCCGAGCACGAAGTGTACCCGATTTGGGCTGACCTGAAAAGTAAAAACTTAGAAGATGATAAATGTCTGTTATGTAGAAATTCTGAAGAAAAGGAGGGATTTAAAAATAAAAATGAGACATTGTGTGGTGGTTATAAAGACAATTGGGCGGGTTGATTTTTGTTGACAAGTTGTATGATTGATATAAACTATGCGGTCTTATTTTTGAGAAAGAATGAACTATAATATAGGAACTATGGAGGCTGTACGTGGCATATAATTGCGTAGTACTGGTCAAACAGGTGCCTGATACCAAACGGATTACGGGTCAGGCGATGAACGAAGACGGCACGGTCAACCGCGCAGCGCTTCCGGCGATTTTCAATCCAGAAGACCTTAATGCGCTGGAGATGGCGCTGAAAATCAAGGACCGATTCGGCGGCACCGTGACGGTGATGACGATGGGTTTGCCGGCGGCGGCTGAAGTGCTTCGGCAGGGCCTGTTTCGCGGGGCCGACAGGGCGATTCTGATTACGGACCGTCGCTGTGCGGCAAGCGACACGCTGGCCACCAGTTATATTCTGTCTTGCGGTGTCAAGAAGCTCAATCCGGATATCGTGCTGTGCGGCCGCCAGGCAATCGATGGCGATACGGCTCAGGTCGGTCCGCAGTGTGCTGAAAAACTCGGCATTCCGCAGATTACCTATGTCGAGGAACTGATCAAGCTGGACGGCAAGGCGATTATGGTCAAACGCAATCTCGGCAACGGCTGGCAGGAAGTCAAGGGCAAGCTGCCCGTGCTGCTGACGGTGCTTGATACGGCCAATGAGCCTCGCGTCTGCTGTGCCAAACAGTTGATGAAGTGCAAGACCGCCGCCTGCGGCCCGGAAGTTGAGACCCAGATTCGCACCGCCAACCCCGGAGCCTCGGATGAACAGGTCAAATCCATGGCCAAACAACAAGGCGAACTGCTTAAACAAAAAGGCCTCTTAATCGAACAATGGGATCTGGATATGCTTAATGCCGACCTGCAATGGTGCGGCCGTGACGGCTCCCCGACCAAGGTGCACCGGATTCAAAGCGTTGTGCTGACCGCCAAGGAAAGCAAGTCTGTTGACCCGACGCAGGCGGGAGTGGATGCCATGATTCACGAGCTGATTGTGGACCATACGCTCGGCTAAGACGGACTTTCCGGCCTGCTGCCAAAGGAAACAGGCCGGAGCAGTAAACAAAAAAAGACTAAAAAGCCCGACGGGCTGTCTTAATACTAAGGAAAAGACGATGATTGAAGTCAATAAGCAGGGAGAGGTTTGGGTATTCGCCGAACAGCATCACGGCAAACTTGAGGATACGCCGATGGAGTTGATCAGCAAGGCACGCGAATTAGCCGATAAGCTGAAGGTCAAACTTGGTGCAATGCTGCTGGGAGATCGCGTTGGGGAGCTGGCCGTCAAGCTGGGCCATTTCGGTGTTGATAAGGTGTATCTGGTGGAGCATCCGCTTCTGGCGCATTACCAGACCAGCAGCTACAGCAAGGTCATTGATGACCTGATTCACAAGCACAATCCTCAGATCGTTCTGTATGGTGCCACGCCGGTCGGTCGTGACCTGGCCCCCCGTATTGCCAGTTCCGTCAAGGCGGGGTTGACGGCCGACTGTACGGATCTGCAGATCGGGACGCATGAAATCAAAAAGACCAGCGAAGTTTATGACAATCTGCTGTTCCAGATTCGTCCGGCCTTTGGCGGCAATATCATTGCGACGATTATCAATTATGACCGCTGGCCGCAGATGGCGACGGTACGCGAAGGCGTCATGCCGATGCCCGTGGCCGATGGAAACCGCAAGGCCCAAATCGTAATGGAAAAGGTTCACCTGACCCAGACGGATCTGGCTCTGGAAATTCTCAGCGAACACGTCCAGCAGAAGAAGGTCAACCTCAAGGCCTCCCGTGTGATCGTGGCAGGCGGCGCAGGCGTGGGCAGCAAGGATAACTTCAAGCTGGTCTGGGATCTGGCCCATTGCCTGGGCGGCGCTCCCGGAGCGACCCGCGCGGCGGTGGACCTGGGCTTTATTGACCGGGATCACCAGATTGGTCAGACCGGCACGACGGTTCGTCCGAGCTTGTACGTGGCTATCGGCATCAGCGGGGCCATTCAGCATCAGGCCGGTATGGTGGAAAGTCAGAAGATCATCGCCATCAACAACGATCCGTCCGCCTCGATTTTCAATGTGGCGCATTATAAGATTGTCGGCGACCTGAATCAGATTGTCCCGATGATGATCAAGGCTCTCAAGGAAAAGACGATTAAATAACGCTGACCCATAGCGGATAAGGAAAACACTTATGGCAAATTTCTTTCGCGATAACGACGATATACAGTTTCTGTTTAAGCATTTGGACCTTGAAAACATAGCCGGCTATTCGGAAGAAGGGTTCAAATACGCAGACCAGTGCGATTATGCACCCGCCGACGGCGCCGAAGCCCGGAAGAACTACGAAATGGTGCTGGATGCCCTGGGGCAGGTCAGCGGCGATTTCATTGCCCCTCGCAGCGAGAGTATCGACCGCGAGGGCAACACGCTCAATCCGGATGGTTCGGTCAGCTATGCCAAGGGCATTGCCGAGTCGCTGGAGGCGCTGGCGAAAATGGATGTGATGGGTTTTACGCTGCCGTATCGATTCGGCGGGCTGAACTTCCCGAATACGATTTATTCGATTGCCATTGAAATGGTCTCTCGCGCCGATGCCTCACTGATGAACATCTTCGGTCTGCAGGGGATCGCCGAGACGATTAATTTCTTTGCCGATGAAGATATCAAAAAACAATACCTGCCCGACTTTGCCTCCGGCAAGGTGACCGGCGCGATGGTACTGACCGAGCCGGATGCGGGGTCCGACCTGCAGGCGGTGAAACTCAGAGCCTTCCAGGATGACAGCGGCCAGTGGTATCTGCATGGCGTCAAACGGTTCATCACCAACGGCTGCGGCGAAGTGCTTCTGGTGCTGGCACGCAGCGAGATGGATCGCAGCGGCGGTCTGGGCCTGAGCCTGTTTGTCTGCGACCGGGGTCCAACGGTACATGTCCGTCGTCTCGAAGACAAACTGGGTATTCACGGTTCACCGACCTGCGAATTGTTCTTTGATAATACGCCGTGCCAATTGATCGGCGAACGGCAGCGCGGTCTGGTGACGTATGTGATGAGCCTGATGAATGGCGCCCGTATCGGGATTGCGGGCCAGTCGATGGGAATTGCCGAGGCGGCCTACCGGATCGCCCGCGATTATGCCCACAGCCGTGAACAGTTCGGCGGTGCGATTGAAAAGCTGCCGGCGGTACGCGACTTGGTGATCAAGATGAAGATGGATATTGAAGCCGGCCGGGCCTTGCTGTATGAGACCAGCCGGATTGTGGATTTTGAAGTGGGACTCAGCAAGATTGCCGAAGGCCCGAATGCCGAAGCCAACAAGGAAGCGGCCAAGACAGCCAAGCAGCAGCTCAAGAAGATTAAACGCCTGGCGGCTATGCTGACCCCGATGAGCAAAGGCTATTGCTCAGAAATGAGCAACCGTGTGACGTATGATGCGATTCAGGTGCTCGGCGGCAGCGGCTATATGCGGGATTATGCCAGTGAACGGCTGGCCCGTGACGCCCGCATCACGACGATTTATGAAGGTACGACCCAGTTGCAGGTGGTCGCGGCGGTTCGTGGCGTCTGTGCCGGCACGGCCGAAAAGTATCTCGAAGAACTGGCGGCGATGCAGTATTGCGACGAGGTCAAGGATTTGGTAGCACTGCTGGATGAAGGCCGCAAGACGATGGTGGACTGTGCCGCATTTGTTAAAGAGCAGGGCGTGGACTATATGGACTTGTATGGTCGGCAACTGGTGGATATCGCCATGTGGCTGATTATCGGGTATCTGTTCTGCGGTCAGGCGTCCAGCCAGGCAGAGCACAATGCCGCCGTGGCCGACAGCGGCCAGGCCGATGCCATCAAGACCATTCCGATGGCCGAACGCAAGAAGATGCTGGCCCGCCGCTGGGTGACTCGCAATGCCCCGATGATTCGGGCACTGGCCGAGGAAATCAAGGCCGGCGACCGGTCGTCCTTCCGCCAGTACGAAATCCTGGCCGGCCCCATCCCGGAACTTGGATAATTTGATTGTAAATTGACAATTTGTAATTGTCTAATGAGCCCCGGCCCGAAAGGCTGGGGCTTTTTTTTAGAATAAGATATGGGTGATATTCAAATATTGGCAAAACAAGGATATGATTTCAAAGCGGGTGTTTTGGGGGACATCTTTTATGAAAACGATGAAGTCTGTAATCATCAACCTGTTGGATGTACCTGAGATCTAAGCCCAAGGGATACGAGGCCGCTTATTTTGAAATGAGGCAGCAAAAAAGAATTCCGGGCGCCCCGTGGACACCCGGAATCCATTTTTTATCTTAATGACCTAAACGCATTGAATATTACTCCGCCGCATAGATGCGGTCGTCTTCCAGCCATCTTGCAGCCATACTTGCAAAGTCGTACAAATCCAGCAGGCAGTTACCGTTGGTGTCATAGTTGCCAAGATCGTAGATTAGCCGGTTGCAGACATACTCTTTCTGGGTATCTGCAAGGTAATCCTGCCCAATCTGTACGGTCGAAAGAGCGTAGTTGTAAATCATCAGTTGATCGATCTTTCCATTGAAGTATCCATCGCCGGCGCCCCATTGGCTGCGTCCGATCCAATTGTTCACAGACGGGCCATAGGTAATGGGATCGTTGGTTATGGCAGTACTGGTCACAACCAATTCACCGTTGATGTAGATACGACCCGTGCTGTCCGTCAGGGTTGCGACCACGTAGGTCCACTGACCCACTGGAGCTGCTTCGGCAGCCGTAGTGACGGTTTGCTCGGTACCACCGACCTTCACGGCAAAGCGCACGGCATTATTGACACTGCCGGGATTGACACAGAGGAACATATAGTTGTTCGTGTCATTGCCGTAGTCAAGGATTCTGTTCCAGTTGGAACCGCCGCTGTTATAAACCCATGCGGAAATGGTAATGTCCTTATAGGCGCCGGCCCACCCCTGAGAAACCGCTGCATATTGAGCATCGCCATTGTTCGGATCTGCCGGAGAGGTGCGCGGATTGTGGAGCTTCAATGAAGATGTATTGCCTGCAATCCCCGGAGCTGTCGGGATAGCGGTGTCCAGAGACGGTACATCATCCCCGGTATCATTGCTCAGCAGTTTCATATCAAAGCTGTTGACCAAATCCGGAGTGACTTTGACACCGTCAACTTCAGTGGTTGTCTCGAAGGCATACAAATTCATTAGGCGCGGAGCCCAGAACCAGCGTGCAGTGGAAGGTGCCGAAACCTGCGTGCTCATCTCACCCGGAACACCATTGTAGGCTTTCGCATAAACCCGAGCATCATCAGAGCCGTCCGCCGCAGCGCCGGTGATGACCAGCGTTTTGGTGGTCGTTCCGGAATAAATGCCGGTATCCGTCAACATTACGTCGTCCGTCTCTCCGTTTGCAGTCGTATCGGGGTTGCCGACAACCTTAAACCAGCGGTAGTGGTTTGCAACATTCGTGGTTGTGATTGTAAATGATGTATTCCCGCCGACCAGCAGCATGTGATCCGAAATGGCCGTAATTGCCGGAACCGCGTTGGCGGTTGTAAACTTCCAGACAGAGCCGATAATGTTATCGGGACTTCCAACAGGGTAAGGAATACCGTTGGGATCCTTCATGATCATTTCAACCTGCCACTGATAGGTTGTGCCCGGTTTGAGTTTGACAGGAGGTACAACATCGGCCAGAGCAAATGACTGAAGGGGATCGGTCAGAGATTCCTGTGGAAGGGAATAATTAACCAGAATCATGTTTGCATCGTTTGGAAGACCGGATTGCAGATAGACATTGTGGTGGTCAATCGCAGGATTAACCGCGTATACACCCTCGGGATCGTGCCCTGCTTTGAAGCTCAGCACAATATCATCGATTGAGTATACTCCGACGCTGACCTCAACAGGCGTTCCAACCGTCTTGTCTATATTCTCAGGAGTTACCTGAGGATCATAGGGCAGACCGAGCTCTTCTTCCAACTGGCCGAAAAAGGCGTCGTCAATAAAGAGTTCGGCTGTGTTGGACCCCGGTATTTCAAGGTAAAATGTCGCATCTGCGGACCCATTGTCGAGCATCGTATATGTGGCTTCGATCAATGTCCATTCAGCGCCGACAGCGGCGGTAGCAATATTATGATATTGGTTGCTGGCGGGGTCGGGATTACCGTACTGCATCGTCACCGCAACATTGACCGGGGCTGCCAGGCTGGTTCGGACCCAGAGGGAGACCGTGTAGGATACTCCTAACTCCGTTACGTCCCGCATATCCTGCGACTGCCAGATGCCGTGCCAACTCGCGGTTCTGTTGTAGCCACGGATACAGTAGTTGCCGCTGTGAGGATTGGTGGTTATGACCTCGACCGCACTGGCGCCGAAGCGAGCGCCCCACCCTTCGGTCGTTCCGGTTTCCAGGTCGGGGTTGACCAGCAAATTCGCCGCAAACAGCGGAGACACAAAACACAAACACATCAGAACAAACCATAGTCTTTTCATTTCTGCTCTCCTTGAACCAAAATATTATTGAAACACCACCCAAGACCAGCACGCCTGACCTTGCTCTTGTCATTTTTTTAGTTTTATGCTGTGCGGCTTTAAAACTATAAGACACCAACAGAACCGGCATTACTGGCTGCCGATTCTGAAAAGCAGTATTTCCGTTGAGAGGTTGCAATCAAAATGCCGGCAGATGGACCCGGAAGAAGAGATCTTGGCGAACCGACTAATCGTGTGATATCTATGGTTTGAGCATCAGAGAGGTGTCCTGAATCCAGGCTGGTGTCTGAATAAGCCGAATACGCCCCGGTGCCTTTAGAAAAAACGAGTACCAGCGGCCCAAATACACCCGCACCTGTGTAACGGACGGTTGGCCGTATTGTAAACTGAAATTTTCCATTTAAACGTTTACAATACATAATATTCTCCTAAAGACATCAATAATTTTACAAAATTTGCTGCCACAGGGTCAAGAAAAATCCATCCATGCGTATTTGCAGGTAAAACAGGAGATGGGAAAGGGGTGATTGCCGATATTCTTAAGATGGATTGAATCAAAATTACGAAAGAAGACTGGCAAAGCGAAATAATTATTTTATACTGTCCATGTAATCAGGATTAATAAACACGAATTCGGGTGAGAATGTATGCTCAAGGCGGTTATATTTGATTTTGACGGGGTAGTGGCCGATTCCGAGCGGCTGCATTACAAGGCGTTAAACCAAGTATTTGCAGCGAAGGGGGTTCATGTGTCGGAAGAGGTGCATTGGCAAAAGTACCTGGGCTATACCGATCTGGAAAATGTGCAGGCGGTGAATGAAGATTATAAAATGAACTGGTCGTCGAAAGATATTCAGCAGATTATCGAGCTGAAAACGGCCCAATTTCATGCCCTGGCCCGTACCGAGGCTCCAATTATCGATGGCGTGGAGGAATTTGTCGAAATGTTGTTCGACCACGGCTATCCGCTGGCGATATGTTCGGGAGCGATGCGGGAAGATATTCGGATTATGCTGGAACACAGCGGTTTTGCCAGTGCCTTCAGCGTGATGGTGACCTCAGAAGATGTCGAGAAGGGCAAACCCGACCCTCAGGGCTATACTCTGGCCCTGAAAAAGCTCAATGACAAGGTTGGCCGCAAGATTGAAGCCGGCAACTGTATTGTCATTGAGGATTCCCACTGGGGCCTGCAGGCTGCGGCGGCGGCAGGAATGCGGCGGATCGGCGTAACCAACACCTATTCGAAGGAGCATCTTGCCCAATTTGCGGATTTTGTAATCGACCGGCTCGATAAACTGGCTATTTCGGACCTGTAAAAGTTATGTAATTCCAACGGTTCATAAGATGCTTAACAAGATTGCTGAGCCGCAAGGTCTTATAATTATATTGTGTATATGGCCAAGTGTCCAGTGCCTGAGAAAAATGGTTTTTTCAGTATCATAATCCCATTTTAGACCCTCATATTTGACTTTTTGACTTTTTCTTCTATACTATAATATCTGCATGTTTCATTCATTCGGAGCGATATAATTCAAAACCGGGTGGTGGAACTGCTATATTTATATATGATGGGCTTTGTTTTCAACAATCGGCCCCGAATCAGGATGCCAGGGATAGATGTCGAACCAAGGAAACGGGTTTGCCGATGCAGTTTGATACCAGTCTAATCAGCCGGATACAGCAGGCTAACGATATCGTTGATGTGATATCGGAGCATTTGAGCCTGACCAAAAAGGGCAAAGAGTTGGTAGGTCTGTGTCCATTCCATACCGACCATAAACCAAGTATGTTTGTCAATCCGGCCAAACAGATATTTAAATGCTTCGCATGTGGAGCAGGCGGAGATGTTCTGAAGTTTGTGCAGATGAAAGAGAACCTTTCGTTTACGCAAACCCTCGAACGACTTGCTCAGCGGGCCGGAATTCGGCTGGAACGCACGAAAAGCGTTTCGCAGGGCTCCAATTCCGCCTCGTCAATCGATGCGAATCGACTGGCGAAACTGAATGAATGGGCCGGGAAATTGTGGATTAATAACCTCTGGGATGAACAAAAGGGCATTCAGGCTCGAAGTTATCTGGAACAGAGGAAAATCAGTCAGGCCACAGCGAAAACCTGGCAGTTGGGTCTGGCGGTGGATAGCTGGGATGATCTGGCCCAAAAAGCCTTATCGTCTAAGGTGAGTGAACAGATTTTGGTAGATGCGGGACTTGTTGTACGTCGTGAAAACGGCGGCTGTTATGACAAGTTTCGTAATCGTTTGATGTTTTCAATACACGACGTAACAGGTCGCGTAATTGCTTTTGGCGGACGAACGCTGGCCAATGACCCGGCCAAGTACATGAATTCGCCGGCCACGGTGCTATTTGACAAGAGCAATTCGTTGTTCGGTCTGGACAAGGCCCGACAGGCCATCTCCGAAAGCGAGACGGCCGTGATTGTGGAAGGTTATACCGATGTAATTATGGCCCACCAGTATGGCGTCTGTAATGTGGTGGCGGCTTTGGGTACCAGTTTCACGACCGGCCATGCCCGGATTTTGCGTCGGTATGGCAAACGCGTGGTTCTGGTCTTTGATAGTGATGTGGCGGGTATGTCGGCGGCGGAACGTGCGCTGGAAGTGTGCCTGGCCGAGAAACTGGATTTGCGTCTGGCGTTTGTGCCCGAAGGCAAAGATCCGTGTGATTTTCTGATTGCCGCGGGGGCGGATGCCTTCAGGCAGGTTTTAGACAATGCCGTCGATGTGATGGACTATGCGTGGAAGGGCCTGGCTGGGAATCTTTCCGGCGATAAGGCTCTGGCGGAAAAATCGCAGATTATTGAAAAATTTCTGACGACCATTGCGTCTGCTATGATAGCGGGCAATGTCGATAGCATCAGTCGGGCGGTTTTGACGGCCCGATTGAGCGAGATGATAGGCATCTCGCAGGGGCGAATCGACAGCGAACTGGCCAAGCTGGTCCGGCGGAAACAAAAAGGCTCGGAAACACAGGCGCAGCCGACGGCGTCGAAAACCGAAGATCAATCACAAAGCGATGTTTTTGTCCAGGCGCAATCGGAAATGATTGAGGTGCTTTTGCGGGAACCGGATCTGTTTGCAAAGATTCAGGGACGCGTTGGCCCGGACCTGTTTCAGGGCCACTTGCAGACAATCGCCCGGGTGTTGTTCGAACTGCTTGCAACGGGGCAAAATCCAACGATGGCGATGCTTCTGGGACAGATTGAACAGGTTGAGGCGGCTCAGGAATTGATGCGCCTGGATGAGTTGGCCGGTCAAAAAGGCGATTTCGCACGGCGTCTGAATGATGCGGTTGAGACGATTCAGTATTGCCTGATGCGGCGACAGACGCAGGATATCAGCAAAACGCTGAGCGATGACGATGTGGAATCGCTCGAAAAAATAAATCAAATGCTTCTGCAGAGAAAGGATAATCTCAGAAGCCCGGGAGTTCGTAAATAAAGCAAATAGCCGCTTGCAGGGATGAGTTTTGTGTCGGCTTGATTTGCATAGGCAATCATAAGGTAATAACGGAATATGTCGGACAAGAAGAAGAAAAATGAGAATAATGAACCAATGCCCCAGGAAAAGGAATTGGTTGGCGAGCCGGAAATAGATATCGACGACAAGGACTTTGTTCATGATATCAATCCTCTCGATACCCCCTTGCTCAGCGGTGCGGATCCCTTCGAGACGGATGAATCCGCCCGCCAGAAAGTGGATCAGGCAATCCAGTCCATTATAGAAAAAGGCAAAAAGAAGGGCTTTTTGACATACGAGGAGCTCAATGATGATTTGCCGGATGAGGTGATCAGCCCCAATCAGTTGGACAGCCTGCTGATGACGCTGGATGAAATCGGCGTTCAGTTGCTGGATGAGGCCAATGTCAAGAAGACTCCGGAAGAAGAGGAGTTTGAAGAGCCTGTTCAGATTGGCCCGGAAGATGAGATTGCTGTTGAAGATCTGACTCTCGAAGAAGAACTGGCTGAAACCGAAGGTCGCAAAATTGACGACCCGGTGCGCATGTATCTGACGCAGATGGGTGAGATTCCGCTGCTGACGCGCGATCAGGAAATCAGCCTGGCCAAGAAGATTGAATTGACGCGCATGGCCTTCCGCCGTAAGGTTCTGGAATGCGATTATTGTGCTCGTACCGCCGTTGAGATTCTTCAGCAGGTGGATGAGGGGGCTCTGCCCTTTGACCGGACGATGAAAATGGGTTCCAGTGAAATGCCCGTCCGGACAACGCTGAAAAACCGGATGCCGATGAACCTGACAACGGTGACGAAGCTGCTGGATAAAAACATCGCTTATTTTGATCAATCCGTTACCGCGAAAACGATTGAAGACGCCCGCCAGCCTCTCAAGCAGATGCATCGCAATCGCCGCAAGATTGCGACACTGCTGGAGGAACTGGGTCTGCGGACCAGCCGAATTCAGCCGATGATGAAAAAGCTACAGAGTATCCAGCAGAAGATGCATCAATTGGAACAGGTCATACAGGCCGGCCCCGGCAGAGATTTTACCGCCGAAGACATTGAGGCAATGAAACAGGAGTTGATGGGTCTTCAGGAACTGGTGCTGGAGACACCGCGGCTGCTGGATAAACGGTTGCGAGCGATTGAAGCGGTATTCAGTCAGTACGAGCAGGCCAAGCGGGAATTGTCCGGCGGCAACCTCCGTCTGGTCGTGTCGATTGCCAAGAAGTACCGCAATCGCGGCCTGAGTTTTCTGGATATCATTCAGGAAGGCAATACCGGCCTGATGCGTGCGGTGGATAAGTATGAATATCGCCGCGGATACAAATTCAGCACCTATGCGACCTGGTGGATTCGCCAGGCGATTACCCGGGCCATCGCCGACCATGCCCGGACGATTCGTATCCCGGTGCACATGATCGAGACGATGAGCAAGCTGCGTACCGTCAGTAAAAACCTGATGCAGGAATTGGGACGGGAGGCGACGCTGGAAGAAATCGCCGAAGTGGCCGGGATGAGCCTGGCCGAGACGCGGCGTGTGATGAAAATCAGCAAGCACCCGTTCAGCCTGGATCGCCCCATTGGCGAAAGCGAGGACAGTTATTTCGGCGACTTCATCGAAGATGAACGCGCAGAGTCACCGGTGCAGTCGGCCACGCAGGAAATGCTCAAGGAACGTATCGACCAGGTGCTCAAAACACTGACCTACCGGGAACGGGAAATCATCAAGCTGCGATACGGTATCGGCGACGGCTACACGTACACCCTCGAAGAAGTCGGGCGAATCTTCAAAGTGACCCGTGAGCGCGTGCGTCAGGTGGAAGCCAAGGCTATCCGCAAGCTTCAGCACCCCGTTCGGGCGCGGAAGCTGGAAGGTTTCCTCGATCATAAATCCGTATAATGAACGACATTAAAACAAAACCCCGACTCGAATTGAGTGCGGGGTTTTTTGTTGATGGGATATCATGTTTTTTTCTCGAAATTTAGTCACGAGGTCTGTATAGTATCATTTCTGTAATTAATGAGAAATGGATAATGAAGAGCCAAAAAGTGTATCGTATAGTCTTTTTTTATATAGCAGCACTAACAAGTTTGAGCGGATGGAGTTGGGCCGAACAGGCCGCGCCCGCCAAACCATCCGAACAAATCGCTTCGATATGTCTTCAAATTGAGCAGGGACGATTTGAACAGGCTGAAAAAGCGATTGAATCACTTTCACCGGCTACGCCGGAAAGTCAATGGCTGGACACGATTGTGCATGGTTATCTTAATCTCCGAAAAGATTTAGTAAACCAACGGCAATCCGTTTATCAAACCCAGACACAGCAGCTTATAGAATTGCTGGAGCGTTCCGATCCCAATCGCAGCGATAAAGAGGTATTGGATCGATTATTGCGAGCTTATGAATATGCTACTGATGATATTCATAAACAAGACCTCCTGCGTCATCAAAAGGTAAGGCCGTTTTTAGATGGCATCCGCGACAAAAGCAAGGCGTTCTATGAGCAGGAAAAAATCGTAGAGGCCATGCAGGGGTATGCCTATCTGCGACTGTTTGAACCGAACGATGTGCTCATGGCTCAGATTGCCGAAGAAGCGGACACCTTCCGGACGGTATTGGGTGGTTTACGGAAAAGTGTATGCCGCGATATCGGCCGGTTTGATACGATTCGGCCGGAAATATTTCTGGAGGTTGTTAAAACACTGGATGGCGGTTATGTGACGCCTCCGGATTATCGGCAAATGGTCCAGAAAGCCCTGCAGCGTTGTCTGATGCTGGGGATGGTCTTTCGTGAGAAGGATACAGAATTTATGTTTACAGCCGATCCCAAACAAGTGGATGACTGGCGGCTGGAAGTCGAATTGCTGATGGAAAAGCTCAAGGGGGAAACGAATCCCTTAACCCGCGAGCAATTTGAGACCTATTTTCAGTCGGTTTTAACTCACAACCAGAATACGCTGAAACTGCATGCCGGCGTGATTGTTGAGCAATTTGCGGATGCCGCACTGGCTGCCCTGGATCCCTATACGGATATTGTCTGGCCGGATAAGGTGGCAGATTTTGAAAAAGAACTGACCGGCAAATTTTCCGGCGTAGGGATTCAATTGGCCCGGGATGATAAGTATATTAAAGCCGTCAGCATTATTCCGGACTCACCGGCATGGAAATCCGATATTCTGGCAGGAGATATGATTGTCGCCGTCAACGGACAAACCACCGAGGATTTACCGATTGATTGTGTGGTCAAGCAGATTTCCGGCCCGAAGGATTCCCAGGTGACTCTGACCATTCAGCGGGGACAGGAGCAGCCCAGGGATATTCAATTGACGCGAGGCGATATTGTTGTGCCGGCCGTGCAGGGAACGGTACGGAGCAATGGGGATGCGGCGGGTAATCAATGGGATTATTTGCTGAATACAGAGCTTGGTATCGGTTATATCCAGGTACAGAGTTTCACAGAAGGGATTTCAAAACAGACCTTGGAGATTCTGACAAAACTTGAGCAGAAAAATCTGCATGGACTAATTCTGGATTTACGTGGGGATGGCGGGGGGTTGCTGAATGAGGCGGCCGAACTGGCGGGATTATTTCTCGATGAGGGAACCATTGTGGCCAGCCGAAACCGCAAAGGACAGACGGCACTCTGGGCGGCCAAAGGACAGGGTAAGGGGCGCCAATACCCCATCGTCATCCTGATGGATTCCGGAACTGCCAGTGCTGCCGAGATTGTTGCCGGGGCGCTGGGGTGCAAATTATATGATCGAGCGATTCTGGTGGGCTCTCGCAGTTACGGCAAGGGAACTGTTCAGGAAATTGTTCAGGGCAAGTGGGACGGCTGTGAATTAAAGTACACCACCGCGTTTTATTATCTGCCGGATGGAAGCCCGGTTAAAAACCGGTATCAGGCCCAGCGTGAAAACCGCACCGACTGGGGGATTGCTCCGATAGTTGAAGTTGACCTGAAAAGCGGTGAGGTGAAAGCCCTGTTGGAATTTCGACGCAAGCTGAGCGATAAGGCGGGTCCGGATGTCAAGCATGGCGACTTATTCGCGGCAGATCCACAGCTTTCGACAGCGATTACGGTCCTGAAGGCTCGGATGCTGCGTCAGGGACAAATCAGCCTTCCCGCCGCGGAACCCTCTTCCGCTCCAGTGCAGCCGGCGGTCCAGGCTCCGGATCCAAACCAGAAATAAATCCGATGTTACCCCAGGCACTCCACGAATTAATACAAATCTCATGCAAGCTTGGAGCAGACAGGCGTCTGGTCTGGAAGGGCGGCGGCAATATTTCCATTAAAACCGATGATGGCGCAATGTACATCAAAGCCAGCGGTTCCGAATTGGGTAAAATGACGCGTTCCAGAGGCTGGCGCAAAGTGGATATTGCCGAAGTCGTCAAGCTGCTCAATCGACTGCTTCAATCGAAAACGACACCAGCGAAAATCTCCAAAGGCCTGCTGAATTGCTGTGACGATGATTTGAATTCCCAATCCATGCCATCGATCGAAACGTTTTTCCATGCCCTGCTGGGACGGTGTGTTATACACCTGCACCCCGTTTATCTGCTGCCATATCTATGTTCACAGAATGGCAGACAATTACTCCAGACAGTCCTTAAAGATCGTTATGATCTTCAATGGATTCCATTCCGTGGGCTTGGTGTAGTAACTGCCGGACAAATTCAGCAGCAGATTCAAGCCGGCCGGATGGATAATACCAGCACGACGGTTCTATTCCTTTCCAATCACGGCCTGATTGTCAGTTGCGACAATACCAAACAAGCCCAGCAAGTCGTGGGTGCCATCATAAAGATTTGCCGTAAGAGTCTGCCGGTTTTAAAACCTGTGCATTTGATGCAATACAAACAGTTATCTGCGACATCTTCGATGATTCAGGATGTTTTGTGTATTCAGGATACCTCCATAATGGTCAAGCCGGTTTCATGCGGTCTGATAAAAATGCCGGGTGGTTCTCAGCCTGCAAAAGAATGGTTTAAAGGGGCTATTACACCGGAAGAAATTACCTATCTGGCCGGCGGCATCGTATGGATCGAAAAGCCGGATATCAAGGTGATTCAGAAAGCGATAACACGGCATCGGAATAAAACAGGCCAGACACCAATGGCCTTTTATGTGAACCAACAAGGGCTTGTTATTGTTGCAGCCAAAAAACACAGGTCTTTATTACAAGCGGTCTTCCTCTTTTATCTGCAGATTCGTAGCTGGGCGATGTGGATGAAAGGGCTTAAGCCGCTGTCTTCAAGATATTTAACACCCGAAGGCATGATTTGATGAAATGGTGTCCGGAAAGGGCATCTGAACAGAAGGGGGATTTTCAGCGTATATTATCCTAATAAAACAATGTGTTTATAGGTGAATGATATGCTTGAATATATTCAATTATTTTTGAGTAATTTCTGGGTGACTTTAACGCAAATGTCGCCTTATTTATTGTTTGGTTTCCTGGTGGCCGGAATTATCAGCGTTTTTATTTCGTCTAAAACGGTTGAACGCCATCTGGGTTCAAAAGGCTTCTGGTCGATTTTAAAAGCCTCGCTGTTTGGTGTGCCGATGCCGTTGTGTTCCTGTGGTGTAATCCCGGTATCGATGTCCTTATATAAAAACGGCGCCAGCAAAGGGGCCACTATTTCCTTTCTTATTTCAACCCCTCAAACCGGCCTGGATAATATTTTCATTATCTACAGTCTGCTGGGGCCGGTGTTCGCTGTTTTCAGTCCCATGGTGGCCATGCTCAGCGGTCTTTTCGGCGGCACGGTGGTCAGTTTATTTGATGGCCATAACACACCGCAACGCCAGGCCGGCGTCGGCAATGATGATAATCAGGCGAAAAAAGAAAATCCATTACTGAAAGTGTTGCGATATGCATTCTTTGTTTTGCCCGCCGATATCGGCAAAGCAATGCTGGTGGGATTGATTATCGCGGCGGTGATTTCTGTTATGGTGCCGGATGATTTCTTTTCAACGTATTTGGCCTTTGGCGGAGGGATTCTGGCAATGCTTGTCATGATGGCAATTGGAATTCCGATGTATGTTTGTTCCGCCGCCTCGGTTCCGATTGCGGCAGCCCTGATTGCAAAGGGGCTTAATCCGGGAGCGGCGATGGTTTTTTTGATGACCGGCCCCGCGACCAATGCCGCAGCAATTACGACATTATGGTCGGTATTGGGCAAAAAGACGGCTATTTTATATCTTATCTCCGTTGCGATTGCCGCGTTTACGGCCGGATTACTGATTGATATGTTCTTCCGCGGTGTTCCCAAAGAAGGGATTTGTGCACATGGTGAGATGTTTCCGGCCTGGTTTGGCAATCTGTGTGCCATTGTTTTGCTGTTGGTTCTGGGTAGGGCGATTGTTGTAAAAAAACTTAAAGATAAGAAATGATAAATGGGGCATGTGTGCCTGATAGGAGATGGAAAAGGTCCACATGTATTTATCTTTAAGAAGTGTGGAAAATGTTGACAAAATAAGGGGGTATTTGTATAATTAGGTAATATATGGGGTGTTTTTTTGTCCATAAATGAATCACTGTGGAAAGGATAATGAAATGTTCAAGCACGTTTATCGGTCACTCATTTGTTTCATGCTGACATTTGCCGGCAGTTCTTTTGGCGCTTCTATTATCCTCAATGAATATAATGCCGTGGATGACACGGAGTATCTGGGTGGAGGAATGGCCCTTGTTGATGAATCCGGCGGGCGGGCCACGGATTCTTATTTTGGCAGAATCCTTGGCAATGGCGGGGATTGGTTTGAGCTGGTGGTCATCACCGACCATCTGGATATGCGGTATTGGAAATTTGATATTTACACCGATGGAGTGCTTGACGAAACACTCGATTTGACAGGCCACAGCATCTGGTCTGACCTGCGAAGCGGTACCATTATTACTATCTCTGAGAATGTTCCCAGCGACATTAGCTATAATCCTGCGGCTGGAGACTGGTGGATCAACGTCCAGGCCAATAATGGATCCGACGGGATGTATATCGAGGCATCCAGCTTTCCCGTGAATAGCAGTAACTGGCAGCTTCGAATTAGAAATATGTATGGTGTAATAGTGTTTGGCCCTGCCGGTGAAGGGGTCAGCCCTGCCTCGGGAATCGGCAGCAATGAAGTCTTTAAACTGGAAGCGACGCCTTCTGCTGCAACAGTGGCAAATTCAACCGATTAT
Source organism: Anaerohalosphaeraceae bacterium (assembly GCA_039679345.1). Taxonomy (GTDB): domain Bacteria; phylum Planctomycetota; class Phycisphaerae; order Sedimentisphaerales; family Anaerohalosphaeraceae; genus Anaeroglomus. Next base: position 8,847 of record JBDKVE010000073.1, on the reverse strand, counting down.
GATGGCGCCAAAATATTAAGCACATTCGGTTTGCCCAATCAATGGGGCTTGCAGAGCTTGAATGCTTTACGTAATGTTACTCCCGGCGCTTCGTCATTGACATTGCTTTTTCCCAACGGCACGGAAGTGATTAAGGCCGGCTCTGTAATCGATATTACCTGGAGCAATACCGGCACGATCGATACGGTTGTGATTGAATTTTCGGTCGATAACGGCCTGTCCTGGGCGGAAGTATATCCTGCCAATGCCGGCAACAACGGCTCTTATGCCTGGCTTGTGCCTATGATCGATACACAGCAATGCCGTGTGAGAGTGTCCAATGTGGCCAATCCCGGTGTTTACGATATCAGCAATGCCCCTTTTACCGTCTTTCAATGTGAACTGGAAGGCGATGTCACAGGGGATTGTATCGTGGACTTGAATGACCTGGCCTTGATGGCTATCTCGTGGCTGGAATGCGGCAACCCTGTATGTCCTTAAAGACTATTGGGGGTAACTTGGAGTGATGAAGTTGACAGCAACAGGCAGACCATTATATAGCCTGGTGATATAACACAAATATGTTATCTTCCCATTGCCCGTCTCAGACCGACATGAAATGACGCCCGTCTTCTGAGGTCGCTTTAGTTGGTCCGTGGTGTGGTCAGGTAGGTGTAATCGATGACAACCGGAGTGTCATCATTTGCTTCCTCTTCTTCAACACGAAACCCGGGATCCAGGCAGGCAAACATGAATCGTGCGGCCTGTCTGCCGTTTTCGGTAATCTCCTGAACCTGCTGTCGGAAAGGACTGGTAATCTGATATTCAGAGGGAACAATCTGTCGGTTTTCACCAATCCACTGATGGTTGACAAGGGAAGGCAAACTGCTGACAGCAATACCCGAGGCCTGTTCTTTCTGAAGCATCGTGGTCAGGTCGGAAGAGATTGTCCATAGCACCGCCGCCGGAATAGCCAGCAGCAGTATTGCCGCGGTAACACCCCAACGATGTCGTCGGCGAATAATCAATCGCTTCTGGCCGATAGAACCACTGTGCAGCGATTGAGCGACCTTGTGTTGTACTTCCATGGAAGCTTTGGACGGCAGAGGCATTTCGATGTCCAGCTCCCGCTCGATGCCCCGGCAAAGATGATAGAATCGCCGGCAGTGATCGCAGTGCTTCAGATGCCCTGCGACATCGTGCGACAAGACCGAGCCGTTTTCATCGGCAAGCTTTGAAATCTTCCATTTATAATACCAGCATATCATAGTATTCTGCCTCTGTTTTCAAAAACCGCTTTTTAGCGATTCAAAGTCTTTTACGACCTATTCCGCAGCCGCTTCGGAGAATTCCGTCCGTTCAACACGGCTGTGCAGTTTAATTCTGGCCCGGTGCAGTAAAACTTTTACGTGCGAATGCGTTTTATTCATGGCTTCAGCGATTTCCATAGTGGAAAGTTCCGCACGATAACGTAAAAGCATGGCAGTATATTGGTCGCTGCTGAGATTGCGTTCAGCAATATCCCAGAGCTGTTGATTTTCTTCTTTGCCTTCGACATTCTGCTCCGGTCCCGGCTGTGTGCATCGCAGAATGTTGGTCAGGGGGAGCAGAATCTTTTTCCGCCGCATCCGTGTCCGCAGTTGATTGAGGGCTATGGTAAATAACCAGGCGCTGAAGCTGCTGTCCTGTCGGCATTGGTCGATATTCCGCCATGCCAGAAGAAAGGTCTCCTGGGCCAGGTCTTCCGCATCGGCAAGATTGCGAAGCCTTGCATAAAAGAACCGCAGGATACTGTCGGTATGCAGCCGTACAAGTTCGGTGAACGAGTCCCTGCAGCCGGCCTTGGCTGCAATGACAAGTTCGCGTCGGTTCGAACTGGCAGTCTTGCGGGCGGCATCCAGCGCCTCGCCTGCCAGAACGGTCTGACCCAGAACAAAACTGACTGTCGAATCTGAACTGGCCATCCTCGTAGCCTTTCAAAAAATTATATTGCGGTTATTTCGCTTTTGCAGTGCTGCCTGCGGAAACCGCGTTTTCCTTTGCGGCCGCCCTCTTGGCTGCCTTGCTCAGCGCATCCACAAAATCCGAGCTTTTATATTCCATCCATGCACTTAACAATCCAGCGCTCGACTGGATCTGAACCGCCTGAAGCAGCGGCGATAATTCCGGGTTATTCTGCTTGAAATCCAGCAATCCATAAGCCAGCAGGCCCCGGCAAATCTGTTCAATTTCGACCAGCTTTTCCTGAGAAGGAATCCCGACATCCACACGGCATTGAAACCGACCGTTGACTTCGCCGGCAATCATCAAAAGCTGTTCCATTTGTTTCATCATGATATCGTCAGGGTCATTTTTGGCGATCTCATAAATCTGGTCGGCCCGGACGTATAAAAATTGTCCCGGCTCGGCGACATAACCCGACAAATAAGACCCTGTAGCTGCATTTTCTGTCGTCCCATCAAGCACATCAATCGCGTGCTGGACGGACTCAATGCTGCCGGACATAAGTATCAGATTATAGCCCCATATCGTTCCATATTCACGCTTATTTTTTTTGCCTGTTTTAACATTCCAGCTATAAATGGTGTGTGGGCCGTAAGCGACCATTTCCGGCTGGCTCAGCAGGCTAATCAATTTATTGGCATTGAATTCCGCATGAATCAGGGCAACAGCATGATCTTCTTCCGTATCGAAGCCGTAAATGGTCACACCATGTACATCGTCTATCGGATGGAAAGAGAACATTTTTTTGAAGGACTCCATCTGCTCTTCAAGCCCCGCCTCTGCGGATTTTTGACGCAGAAACGCGGACAGAGTGGTGGATTTAAAAGTATCCATGTCGGCATGGAGAACCCAATTGGCCTGACGGTTAATCTGGGCTGGGTTTAAGGGTGCAGCAAAACCTGGCACAACGCCGACGGCGATGATGAATGGTAGTACTATATGTCCAAGCCTGATTTTCATATCATACCTCGAATGTCCGCTATTATAATAAAACAATCGCGAGATTTCCAGTATTTAGACCGAAATCTGTTAATTTAGACGAATTGAACAAAAATGAGGTTACAGAATCTGACGTGTTTTCAGATGACTAAACGAACCCAAAAAATTGTATATTAAGAAAACAATTGGCGAATATTAAGAATGATTAATATACCAATGCTCGATTAAATCTTTCAGCTTTTGAGGCTCTTTGACCCGCATAAAGTCCAGCAGCACTTTTTTGCTTTCAGGATGTCGGTGGGCAAAACGGGCGGAAAACTTGCGGAAAAAGGAAACGCCGCGTCGTCCGGGGCGCTCCTGGTTAATCATTTCATAATGTTGGAGCATGATTTCTGCCTGCTCCTTGAGGCTGGGAGATTCAGGCAGGGGTTTGCCTTCCCAGAGTGCAATGCTGTCGGAAAAGATCCATGGATTGCCTATGGCCCCTCGTGCAATCAGGACTCCATCGACGCCGGTTTCTCGCATACGCTGTAAAATGGTAGGGGCGTCCATCAGGTCGCCGCTGCCAAATAATGTTAAATTGGGGTATTTATTTTTAACCTCTGCAATCACCGACCAGTCTGCTTTGCCTTTATATTTCTGTTCTACGGTCCGGCCGTGAATGCCCAGAGCATCGACGCCATCGGCGACGGCATTATCAACGATTTGCCAGAAATCTTCTTTTGCGGCCTCACTATGGTCAAATCCAATCCGCAATTTCATCATTACAGGGCAATCCACAGTCTCCCGTGTGCGGAGAAAAGCCTGTCGGACGATATCCGGCTTGCGCATCAGCCAGCCGCCTCGTTCCCGGCGAAGTACTTTCGGTACCGGGCAGGCAAAATTGAGGTCGATCATATCGTACCCGAGCCGACGAAATTGGGCCGCAGATTGAGCGATTATCTCGGGGTCATGTCCAAAAATCTGGGCCGCGACCGGATGTTCATCTTCCAGGCAATGGAATTTGGTCTGTTTAATGGCCTTGGGGTGAAGTGATATGCGGTCCAGCATCACGCCGGTAAAGGTCAGGGGGCACCCGAACCGCCGGGCAATGATCCGCATGGGGTAGTCGGTATAGCCGCTTAACGCCGCCTGCAGAAACGGATTATTCAGTTGTATTGAGCCGATTTTGAGCATGGTTCCCTGTAAAAGTCAGGGATTGTAGGCTTACGCAGCTCGAAAGTCAAGGGGCAAGAACTGCCGATGGGGCTTGTTACGGGAATACACGATAAAATACAACCCGATGGGGAATCGAATCTGGAAGGAGTCGGTCGTTAATAGGGTGCCTACAGGCCGGAAATATATTGTTGACATTTCTGTCGGATTACCGACAATATTGTGCGAGATTGAGGATCCGAATTTGTTCAACCTTATCTGATTATACATAACTGGGAGTCTGGTAATGAAAATACTCATAGGTATTATTATCGATGCTGCTGATATTATAAAGGATGGTGAAATATGCCCAAAATTGGCAACTGTGGGACTTTTTCAACAGCCCCCCTGTCCCTAATATCCAAATGGTGACCGTATAATACACTATTATCAGTCTTGGAAAATCTTTTGGAAAAAAATCTAAGGGATGATTATGCAAAAAACACCCAGCAAAATATTATTAATTATTAATACTATCATCGTCATGTCCTGTTTTGTGATGAGTTGGAATATGGTGGATTTATTGTCTACTAAAGGTATAAGTATAGCCTTAACAACATATAAAGATTTGCTGGTGTGTCCAATTCTTGTTATATCCTGTATTTCTGCAGTGTTCGGATTTGCAATGATTCTGATCGGTTTTGCGAAAAAAACAACGCGGCAAATGTATTTTTATATTGTCTTGTTATTGATATCTACTGTTACTATACGAAATTCTCTTTGTTTTTTAAACAATTCTTCGTTCCCTGATACTAATGTGACGTGCCAAGTGCGATTACGTAGACTATTGGAAGCGATGTATGATTATAGTGCTGTTAACAAGACGTTTCCTTGTGCAGATCAATGGTGCGATCTTTTAATTGAACGTTCTAAAGTAAACAAAGATGTTTATCCAGAATATTTCAACTATAGCTTTGTTTGCCCTGGGAGAAATAAAGGGCGATGTCATTATGCATTAAACCAGAACGTAACTATTCATTCAGACGGCGATGTTGTTTGTTTATTTGATAGCAAAGAGGGGTGGAATCTTTACGGTGGCAAAGAATTGTTAGATTGCGATAATCATGAAGGAAAAGGATGCAATGTTGTATTTGTCAATGGTAAAAGTCTGTTCATCGAAAAAGATAAGCTGGATGACTTGAAGTGGCAGTAAGAGTTGAGATAATAGAGATAGGGAGAAATAAAGGTGTCAGACCTGCTCTGTAATAAATAGGGACAGTGGGACTTTTTCAACAGCCCCACTGTTACCAAATATGAGCATAAAACGCAATAAATTTCAATTGGCCCTATTATCCCAGGTTACTGGAAAGTCAAGGGGAGTCACATTGTTTCGCGGATTTACTTTTTTGGCTTTGCCTGCGGTTCCTTGCGGATGTAGTGTTTGCGGCTGACGGGGCTTATGGGCTGGCCGTCTCGGGCAATTTTTAGGCAGGACACGGTGGCGCTATTGCGCAGGGTGAAGGGTTCTTCGTAATAAAGGCTGGCGCTGTTGGGGTCGGAACCGTCGAGGGTGTAATGGATTCGGTAGGGGCCATCGACCACAAAATCACTGAAGGACATGTCAATCGGCGAAGTGAATTCGGTTTCTTCCGGGTAAATTTCCGGCCCGTAAATAATCTCAGGAGCGCTATCAAATGTCAATTCAATGACCGTTACAACGGGATCCAGGGCTTTTTCCGGGACAGCCAATACGACATTGATCGGTTCGCAGGTAATCCCAATCGGGCAATTCGGGTCTTGAAGAAAATGCGCCGATACGGGATTGCTGATCAGCCCGGGCAGGATAAGCCTGCCGTCGGCGGGCCAGTCGAAGATGTGGATATACAGGCGATTGCCTTTGGTTGTGCTGCGGCCAAAAGGCAGCTCTTTGAACCGGCTTGCCGTCGTGCCGTAAATACTGTCGCCGTTGACGTTCATCCATTGGCCGATTTGCTCCAGACGCTGGATGGACTCCGGCGGGAAAACGCCTTCTGCGGTGGGGCCGACGTTTAATAGAAAATTGCCGCCTTTGGATACGATATCCACGAGTTTGCGAATCAAATCGGGACCGCTCTTATAATTTTTGTCGGCTTTGTTGTATCCCCAGTGGTCATTCATCGTCATGCAGGTTTCCCAGTCATAATTCAGTCCCGTTGCGGGGATTTCCTGTTCCGGGGTACCGAAGTCGCCGGCAGCCTCGTTGGGATCATACGTTCCGGTCATGCCCTGGCGGCCTTTGCCAACGCGATTATTGATAATAATATCCGGCTTCAAACTGCGGACGTACTGATACAGATCCCGCCCGCGTTCCTCGGTCCATGTTTTTTCCCATTCCCCGTCAAACCAGAGTACTGCCGGTTCATAATTGGAGATAATTTCTTTAAGCTGACCTTTCATATACTGCACATAACGGTCAAAATCCGCCCCCTCGGCAGGGCGTTTTTCCCATCCGCGGCGGGGCAGGTAATCAGGGTGGTGCCAATCCATGATGGAATGATAGGTGCAGAATTTCAGCCCCTGTTTGCGGCATTCCTCGGATAACTCCTTGAGAACATCTCGTTTGAAGGGGGTATTCATGATGGTATAGTCGGTCAGGGCGCTGTCAAACAGGCAGAATCCATCGTGGTGCTTGCTGGTGATGACAATATATTTTACACCGCTGGATTTTGCGATATTGACCCAGTCTGCTGCATTAAATCCCAGGGGATTAAACCGTGAAATAATTTGTGTGTAATCGTCAAGCGTAATTTGTGCTTCGTGCTGAATCCATTCCCCGTAATGGGTTTTGCCATTCCATTGTCCGGCCGGTTCGGCATATAAACCCCAGTGAATAAACATGCCGAAACGCGCCTGTCGCCACCAGCCCATACGCATGTCCTTGTATTCGACGGGTTCATTTAAGAAATGAGAATTACTTGTCTGGCGGTTTTTTTCCTGAAGGGATTCGGCTTTGCAGACAGGGATTATTAAAAAAGCGGCAACAAGGATGCTGTACAAGGTGATACCTGATTTCATCTCAAATCCTTTCTGACACCCGGCTGTCTGCAGGGGAATTCTTTCCGACTCTCTTTTTGCAGTTAACAATTATACTCTGTCGTGTGCATGCCAACAGAATAATTTATGCTGATTCAAAAAACCATTCAGGATGTTTTTAAATTCAGGCTTTTTCGTGCACGATCCTGCAGAATATCCAGCTTGGAGCGGATTTCTGCCGCCATCCGGCTGTTGGGAAAATTTTGAACAATGTCTTTGCCTGTTTCCAGTGCGGAGATCCAGTTTCGTTCCGTTACCGCCATGGTGAACTGTACACCCAGATTATGCAGTTTGGTTTTAAATACCGAACTGGCTGATTCCTGGAGCGCCAGGGCTTCTGCTGGCGTCAGGTATTGATCCAGTTCTTTCAGAATGGCCAGACTCAATTCAGTGTCTTTGGCCTGCACAGCCTTATCCCATTCGCACAGCAATTCACCTTTACGCATATCTTTGCGCTCGCGGAGGTGTGAATTCATGGTTTTTGCTTTTTCTGAATAAGGGAAAACCTTAATCAGAGTTTCGATTTGTGTTGCTGCCTGTGCCCAGCGAGCCTGATCTATCAGTTCTTCAATATGCATGATAATCTGCTGGACACGGCCTTCTTCGGTCGAGGTGCGATATTTTTCGGTCATTTTCTGCAGCTTGGTTCCCAACTGCTTGTAGCGGGGAGATTGTTCCATCGCTTCAATCATCGATAGCGTCGCATCGAAATCATGCTGATGAAGTTTGGTTAGTGCCGCTTCACCCAATTCAAGCTGCTCAATGTCCTGGAAGGCAATTTCTTTGGCGGTATCGCTCAGATGAGATGCTTTATTCAACTGGGTTAACAGGTTATTATTTCGGGCGATTAATTCCGCCTGATTGTCCAGTTTGATGCCATTTTCCTTAGAGGATTGGACGGATTCCCAAATTAATAACAATAAGGCGAATAAAAAAATAAGAACATCAAAGCCTATCGCAATTAGGCACAATTTTGTGAAAAGGTCTGCCGTCTCCGGCAAATCAAAGCGTTTAAAAAGAAAAGTCAGAATGGAGAAGATAAAGGCGACTGCCAGTGCTGCCGCAAACATCAGATGCCATTTTATACGCCATAACTGCGACTCTTTTGGGGCCTTCAGGAAGTTCATAATTCTCTCCTTAGTCAGAACAATCAAGGCCATTTATCTACATAAATTATACATCCTTGGGGGGACGCTTGTCAAAATGATTATGTGTGAGATATAAAACGGAGTGTTAAAAATATTGGGATGTACCGCGTAAAAGGCTCAGTAATTTGATTTCAGCCAGTTTTTCATAAACATGTCAAGGTCGTTGGGTTCCACGACGTAGTTCCTGTTGAAATCAGCATAAATGCATAAGCTGTTTGGATCAACAGGAGTATTTGGGTCCGGAATATTAGGGTCATTCGACAGGTAAACTTCAGTTAATAAATAGCCCGGCAGTGTGTTGGGATCACTAAGGGTATTTGGATCATTGGGATCGTTTGGATCCCACGGGTGGTAATCACATAAGCATAACCATTCGCGTGAAAACAGAGATAAATCATCTAAATCGATAAAGCAATCTTTATTAAGGTCGCCAACAAGCACCCCCGGCCCGCAGATTAATAAATCATCGACAGCCAGGTAGCTTTCATAAATCGTATCTGCTCCTCCATCCTTTACCATTAATACGAGATCATAAAGACCTTCTTCGTCCGGAGATATTGAATATTCAAAG
>JBDKVE010000072.1:0-5938 GCA_039679345.1 Anaerohalosphaeraceae bacterium | reverse complement strand
GCTGAAGTCAGCAGGATTGCCTTCACGAGGGCATTGGTGTCACCGGAAAAGAACACATCATTCAGAGCTGGCAGCGATTTGGCCTTTTGCAGGAGCAGGGCGGCCGTACCGGCGGTAACAGGGGTTGCAAGGCTTGACCAGTCACCTTCAATGGAGTACTCGGTGTCGGAGTTGGCAGAGACCACAAGACCCCGGCCGGGAGCAACCAGGTCTGGCTTGCACCGCAAATCCGCAGTAGGGCCTGTGCTGGAATAGGCCGGCTGAGGCGATGCAAATACCGAGAGACTTTTCTGGTTATTGGGATCGTATGCTGTGCTGACTACTCCAACAGCAATAACATTGGCTCCCGCGGCAGGATAAAGAACCGGGTCGTAAGCACTCCGGCCATTGCCTGCGGCGGCAAACACAACGACGCCCTTTTCCTCGACCAGATTCTCGATGGCACGAGTCCACCAGGTTGGGAATATTTCACCCAGGCTCATCGTAACAATATCCGTCTCGAAAGGATGGGTTGCGGTGAGATACAGGCTAACAAATCTCCAGAATTCATAGGAAGTAAGCGAGGCATCAGGGCAGGCACCAAGGTAGACAAAGTTGCCTAATTGCGGGTGATAACCAAAAGCATCATTACCGACCAATAGTCCAGCGATAGCCGTTTCATGAGCGGATATTCCGGTAAAGCCATCGGAATTATCCTCAAAAAGCATGTTTGCCCCAAACAGGGCTTGGTGACGCATATTACAGCGAAAATCACCCACCGGAAGGCCGTCTTTATATGTCATGCTCCGTCCGATTGCCGCAATTCGAATGCCATAGCCAGTAAGATTAGGGTAAGCAGCAACCAATTCACGAAGACCGATGGAATCGAGCGAGGCCGGTTCAGGAGAGGTTTGTGTAGTGGCAACCGCAAAGCTCATCGCTCCTGCCAGATAGAGGCTTATTATAAGACTGTATGGGTTTTGTATTCGTAATGTTTTCAAGCGTATTCCCTGAAATACAGAAACCTTAATTATACACAAAGTGTTAGGATTATGCAATCCCGGCTGTTCACTTTTCATCATCCTGATTATCGGATAGTTGAGATAGGTAAAACAGTATTTAATCTGAAAATCCGGTTTCCTGTCTGTATGGGGACCAGGATATCAAATACCTTGCTTTATTCGTTGTCGGAGGTTATACTCTGGCTCGAGTAAAATTTCGGGTCGGATCAGCAAGACGACAATGTGGATGTATATAACTGGATTCAGTGAGTCTTGAAAATGAAAAAACTTCTCACCAAAGAACAGATTGCACAAACCCTCGATGAATTATTGTCAAAAATCCTGCCGGATATACCCAGTGACGGCAATTTTGCGGTCATTGGAATTCGCAGCCGCGGAGAGGTGTTAGCCAAGCGACTTGGCAAGGCGATTGAGGCAAAGACCGGCCGGGATGTTCTGGGCGGTACGCTGGATATTACCTTGTATCGCGATGATTTCAATACACCCAAAGGACATAGTCAGCCTAAAGTGCAGGCGACGGAAATTGAGTTTGATGTCAGCGATAAATTTATATTGCTGGTCGATGATGTGCTGCATACGGGACGGTCGGTCCGTGCGGCGATGGATGCCCTTACAGATTTAGGCAGACCGAAAATAATCCGTCTGGCGGTTCTGGTTGACCGAGGTCATCAGGAATTGCCCATTCGAGCGGATTATGTCGGCGTTCGGGCGGAGGCTCCGGTCGAACAATCCGTCAAGGTGTTTTTGATGGAAAGCGACGGCAAAGAGGAAGTAGTAATCGATTAACCAATGTTGCGGGAATGTATGGATACGACTTTTCAATGGCGTCATAAGCATTTGATCGGGCTGGCGGAACTGAGCCGGCAGGAACTGGAATTTATTCTGGATACGGCCAAGGGCTTCGAAGAATTCAGCGCCCGATCCGTCAAAAAGGCGCCGACCCTGCGAGGTAAAGTGGTTGTCAATATGTTTTTTGAAGACAGCACGCGCACCCGCAACAGTTTTACCCTGGCGGCCAACCGGCTCAGCGCCGATGTGATTGAGTTTACCAAGACCTCCAGTTCCGTCAACAAGGGCGAAACACTGATTGATACGGCCAGGAATCTTGAAGCAATGGGAGTGGATATTGTCGTGATTCGCCACAGTGCCGGCGGGGCACCGAAGCTCTTGAGCCGGAGCATCAATGCCTGCGTGGTCAATGCCGGGGATGGTTATCACGAGCATCCTACGCAGGGACTGCTGGATGCTTATACCATCCGACAGGTCAAAGGTTCCCTCGATGGCCTGACGGTGGGTATTGTGGGTGACATTGCCCATTCACGCGTTGCCCGCAGTAATATCTATGTATTGACCAAGCTGGGAGCCAAAGTAATTGTTGTTGGCCCGCCGACGTTGATGCCGGGAAAGATTGATCAGCTCGGAGTCCGGGTGTCGCATAATCTGGATGAGGTGATTGAAGAGCTGGATGTCATTAATATGCTGCGGATTCAGTTTGAACGGCTCGGCGGCAATATGTTCCCATCCGTGCGGGAATATTCGCATTTCTTCGGCCTGACCGTCGAACGCGTCAAACGGGCCAAGCCCAATATTCTGGTCATGCACCCTGGCCCCATCAATCGCGGCGTGGAAATAGAATCCGAGGTTGCCGACGGCCCCAACAGCGTCATCCTGCAGCAGGTGTCCAACGGGGTGGCGGTACGCATGGCGGTCCTGTTCCTGGTGAATCAGGCGGCGGCTCTTCAAAGTGAAAATAAAGCCGGCAAAAACGAAAATCAAACTCATTAATTTTGATCTTGAATATGACGACACGAATTCTAATTAAAAACGGACGACTGATTGATCCGGCCAACGGTGTGGATCGCGTAACGGATGTGTTAATCGAAGGCGACCGCGTGTCGCATATCGGGCCGGTCAGCGCCTGCGATGCACACATCATTCACGCCTCGGGTAAGATTGTCAGTCCCGGACTGATCGATCTGCATGTTCATTTCCGTGAACCGGGAGATGAAGAAGAAGAAACCATTGCTTCCGGCTCTGCTGCGGCGGTGGCGGGAGGTTTTACATCAGTTGTCTGTATGCCCAACACCAACCCGTCGATCGATGAGGCGACGGCGGTTGAGTTTGTTCACCGTATGGGACGTCAGGCCCGCAAGACCTTTATTTACGTCATGGGGGCGATTACCAAAGAACGCAAGGGACAGGAACTGGCCGAAATCGGTCTGATGAGCCAGGCCGGCGCTATTGGATTTACCGATGACGGCAGCGGGGTACAGGATGCCTCCATCATGCTCAAGGCGATGAAATATGTCTCGATGTTCGGCCGGATTATCTGCCAGCATTGCCAGTATAATTCGCTGGCCGGCAAGGGGGTTATGAATGCCGGCTATCAATCGACGGTCCTGGGCCTGCCGGGAATTGATCCCTTGGCAGAAGAAATGATGCTCTGGCGCGATGTCCAGCTTGTTCGCAAGTGCAATTGCAAGTATCACGCCCAGCATCTTTCGACGGTTGGTTCGGTCAAGATTATCCGGGAAGCCAAACAGTTGGGCCTGCCGGTCAGTTGCGAGGTGTCGCCGCATCACCTGCTGTTGACCGAAGACATGTGCCGTGATTACGATACCAATTATAAAGTCAATCCTCCGTTGCGTACGAAGGCTGATATTGAAGCTTTGAAACAGGCGGTCAAAGAAGGCATTATTGATGCCCTCGCAACCGACCACGCCCCGCATCTGATGAGTGAAAAGGAACTTGAATTTCTGGCCGCACCGTTTGGAATCGCCAGCCTCGAATGTGCGCTGCCGCTGTATATCAAGGCCTTGATAGAGCCGGGCGTGATTGACTGGTCGAAAATGCTGGGGATGATGACTTGTCGTCCCGCTGCGGTGCTCGGGGTGGACAAGGGCCGGCTGGGTGTCGGCGATCGGGCGGATGTAACGATTATCGACCCCGATGCCGAATGGACGATTGACACCAACAAATTTATTTCCAAGAGTCGCAACTGTCCCTATCACGGCTGGAAGGTCCGGGGTAAGGTCTTAAATACAATTGTGGCCGGGGAAATTCGTTATACGGCGGCGGGGTAAGTCTATGCCGGTGCTGATTGATGGGTATAATCTCCTGCGGGCAGTGCAGAAGATGCAGGAGCAGATGGATTTCCCGGATACGGAACTCTGTGCGGTGCTGTGTGAGTATCTTCGCCGAACCGGTGAAACGGGTGTCATTGTTTTTGACGGGATCGGCCCGCCCAATAAAGCGGGTTTAATGGGGCTGGGGATATTGCAGGTTGTGTTTTCCGGCCAGCATACCGAAGCGGATGCAATCATTGAACACTACATCCAGGACAATACCGCCCCCAAACGTCTGATGGTTGTCAGCAGTGACAGGCGAATTTTATCGGCGGCAAAACGACGGAAATGTCCCGGTGTTGGGGCAATGCCATTCTGGCTTCAGGTTTGCCAGGTTATCGAAAAACCTCTGCCGATCAGCGAACCAAAAGAAAAACGCCATGGCATCAGCAGCCGCGAAACACAGCAATGGCTGGACGCCTTCGGTCTGGCTCCGAAAACGACAAGCACCCCCCGGCGCGACATCGACAAGGCCAAAGACAAACACAAGAAATGATATAGCGAAAAATTCTGTCAGTTTCAACAAATGAGCAGTATGCAATTCGCTTTTTTTCGGGAACACGAAGATGACTTTATTTAAGAATGACTTTCTTGACCAGACAGTCAAAGAATATTTCCATCAGGATTATGTCCGGCTGAACGAAAATATGATGGTGGGACAGGCCATTCAACACCTGCAGCAGCGTGATTTAAATGAACGGATAATGTATCTATATGCCACGAATTCCGAGGATCGCCTTGTGGGAGTGGTGCCGATTCGGCGTCTGCTGGGCGGTTCCATGGAAACCAGGATTAGCGAGGTCATGATTCGCAATCTGGTAACAGTACCCTGTGAAGCCACGATGGAGCAGGCGGGTGATGTCCTGCTCAAGCATAAACTGCTGGCGGTGCCGGCGGTGGATTCTGAAGGGCGGATTGCCGGAGTCGTGGATATGAACCAGTTTACCGAAGGTTCGCTATCTCTCGGTCATAAGGCGCAACTCGACAGCATGTTTCAGTTGATGGGCTTGCATCTAAGTCTGGGGCGGAAAGCCTCGCCGTGGCTGATGTTTCAGGAGCGATTTCCCTGGCTGCTGTGCAATGTGGCTAGCGGTATCCTGTGTGCGATTGTGACGGCACAGTACGAACTGCTGATTCAGGAAATTATGGTATTAGCCATGTTTATGACGGTGGTGCTGGCCCTCGGTGAAAGCGTCAGTATGCAGGCGATGACCATTACCGTCCAGCGGCTCCAGTTGGGTTCGTTTTCATGGAAGGCGGTCATGGAACCGCTGCGGCGCGAAGGCCTGGTGTCGCTGATGCTGGCGGCCGGCTGCGGCTCGATCATCGGGCTGACCGCATTTGTATGGAAAGGCGGCGGCTGGGTTTCCTTTGCCATGGGATTCAGCCTGATTTTATCCATCCTGTCGGCAGGTCTGTTGGGGGTGGTGATTCCTTCGCTGATTAAAGCCTTTCGGATCGACCCCAAGGTCGCGGCCGGGCCGGTGGTGCTGGCCTGTGCGGATGTATTGACACTGCTGATTTATTTCAACTTGATAAAAATTATCGCAGGGTAAACATGAAAGGACAAAAACGATGATACGAATATGGACTTTCTATGCAGCGGCAATTCTTGCTCTGGCGGGCGGGTGTTCAGTGCACAATAAAAAACAACTCCCGATTTCGGTCGTTGTGGTTACCGGCGGTCACGGCTATGAAAAGCAGCCGTTTGTCCGGATGTTTGATGAGATGGAAGGCTTGCAGTGTCATCAGTTCGATTTGAAGGATGACAGTGAATTGTTTGAGGATATTTCCAACTGGGATTACGATGTG
>JBDKVE010000071.1:0-19071 GCA_039679345.1 Anaerohalosphaeraceae bacterium | reverse complement strand
CATTGTCATTGCCGGCCACCCAGTTTGTCCGCAGCGGCAGATACAACAGGCCGTCAGCACTAAGCGTAGCGGAAGCTCTTGCATTGGCCCCCGCCGTGACAGTCAATGTATCCAAAAGCACAGGATTGTCCTGCCCCTGATCTTCAATTGCAAAATAAACGCCGTTTTCATTATTGCCGACGATGACAACACCATTGAACGTGACAATCGGACAACTATACATTTCTTCCCAGCCTTTGGATTGGGTGTCATACGTCCATTTCAACGAGCCATCGGAGGTATTGATTGCGTAGAGCTTGCCGCTACCGTTTTCGGCGACAGTCTGGAAATAATACGCAGCGCCGTCATGGCTCAGACAACCGACAGCGGTCGCTCGCTGCCTGGAATTGATGCCCTCCTGATAATCATAAACCTGCAAAGCGGCGTCAATCCAGAGCGGATTGCCGTCGATATCAAGACCCACAATATAAATATCCCCGAATCCGGCAGCCATGTAAATATGGCCGCTGACCGGATCAATCGTCGGCGTTGCATCCGTGCCTTCGGGTATATTGGCAACCCAGATTTCATTTTCAAAATCATCATAGGCCCGAATCGTGGAATCTCTGCCGGCGGAAATAATTACTTCGCCGTCCTGGTCATTGGTCCATAATGATGGATTGGAAATGCACATGGAATTGCCCGTTGAAGCCGCCCAGACTTCGGTCAGTTCCATGCCGCTGTCCCATGCGGCATAGGGCCTGTCGCACCAGCCAAATGAGAAAATCCGCCCATCATTATTGCACACTACCGGGGATGGCCCTTCAAGATGAAATGGATTAGGGTCGCCTTGATTACCCCAAACATTCACGGGGCCGCCAATTGTTGCAAATGCCATCATTCTGGCGCCGCTGCCGGTCCAGTCGTTGACGACATATATGACCGAACCATCCGCTGAAAAGGCGGGGGTTGTTTTGCCAATCACTTCTCCCCCATCGGGATTGCCATGCCAGAAAGTCTTGCCGGTATGACGATCCATACCCTGCACGCCTTTGGGCCAGTGGTAGGTCCCCACCACAATATCTGAATTATCAGGACCAACGCCGGCGAAAAAAGGCATACTGGAGCCGCCCAAACCACCTTCGCCGGGCGAACCGGGAGTTGGTGCCTGCCAGAGGAAAACGTCAAAAAACGAACTATTCATTCGAGCCGCCGGCACGGCATAATCGGCACGTCCGGTATGATATTGGTCTCTCTGTTTCATCTGCCACACATCGCCCCACGTGACAGAAACCAAACCAGCCGCTATCCACAACAAACTATAAACCGCCGCCATCCTGTTTTTCATATTCCCATCTCTTTCAATAATTTCAGTTAATCAAAGTGAATTCCGTCAATCCAGAGATTAAAACCAAAATCCCAGGTATCGGCATGGATTTCAACCTGTCGAATATGGCCCCTATCCGGCGAACCAACCGTACTTTTTCGCCACCCGTTTTCCTCGTTCTCGCCGGCATTCAGAGGTATCGATATGTCCAGCCAATTTTCAAAGGCTTCGTTAAGCAGCTCACACTGGCCGCCATCCCGATAATTCAAATATTCAAAGTAATTGTCATCATCGGTCTTGAGGCGGATCACGGGGCTTCCCTGAAAACCATTGGTATTGGTACTATACACTGACATTTTCAGATCTGAAAGCGAGGATATATCCCAATCCGCATCATACGTCAGGGGATAACGAATAATCGTGTCAAAGCCTCCGTCTGTCACAAACCTTATCGCACTTTGTCCAATGGCAGCATTCTGCATATCCGCAATAACATAGGTCCCGGCCGGTGATGAACCCTCGGCCCAGGCCAGCCAGTCATACGCATTTAACTCCGACATATCCTGCGGCAGGGTTGTAATATGAGGCGTACTGTCGGGACGAATAAAACAGGGACTTGCAGGGTCATTACAGGTCATCCATGCCGATGCCAGGACCGCAATATCCGCCATTTCGACTGATCCGTTTCGATTCAAATCCATGCCCATGCAATCGGCATTCCGTCCGCAATCGCCTTTTAACCATTGTTCCAGTACAGGCATCAGATCGGCCGTATCCACGGAGCAATCCAGATTCATATCGGCATCGGCACAGGGATGATTGGCATCACCGCAAACAGCCTGCCCAATCTGCAGGCCATCATAAAAGGCCCTGACCCGAGTCCCCTGTTCCGTGAAACCCTCCAATTGGCAGGTGATGTCGAAAAGGACATGGTCGGGATTATCAAAGACCACCGGCATCGTCACGCGCTGTCCGGGCGACAGCGGCTGACCGAGAGTTAATGCCGTCAAATCAAAAACGAGTTTGCCGTCTTTGGTTCCGTTGGTATTGAGAGGTTTGATTGAATCCGGCGCCAGTGCGTCAATCGTTACAGTGAGCGGACCATAAAGCGGATAATCCTGCTGATTTTCCACGATAAGCGTGCCAATCGAAATCGCAGGTGTCTGCCGCATGGACCAGTCTTTTAATTGCACCGTATATTCCGGCAACCGCAGTGAACCATCATCAAGAGCAAGGCCCGGCGAGGCGCCATTGTTCGTCTCAAACTGGAGCGACACGGTTTGGTCATTCGTGATGGATGTTTTATACTTCGTAAATGGACCGGCACCGGGTAAAACATCAATCTGTACGGTTCCACTATCATAGCCCTCGATAGCCGCTGTCAGATTTTTATCCTCGGGCAATCCAAATAGCCAGGCGGCTGTGCCGTCGGGCAATCGAATAGTACACCAGGACACGCCGGGAATGTCGCTGATTACAGCATATTCATCCTGTGACCCTTCCTTGTCGGGATCATAGCCGCTGCGACGGCCTTCGGCGTCGGTCAGTGTTACTCGCACCGGACAACGAATAATAAGAGTGGAAAAGGTATCCATATCCATCTTCGTTGATTCATTCGGCTCTGCAGGATAATTATGACCATTGGCCGGATAATACGTATTAATCGGATTTTCGGGGACCATCGCAAAAAAAGGAGACACGAAATTGCTGGTTAAAAATTGAACAGAAGCGGGAGCACCAAATAATGCAATCGTGGCGCCGGTTGCCCATTCATCCCAGGTATAAACTGCATTTACGGGATCTTGCTGGAGCCACGGATCAAGAATCCGGGTGTTATCCGTCCGCCATTCGCTGACATGACCGACAATACGCGGGTACATCATCGCCGCAACATGCATCCCGCCGGCGAAATGAATAGGTCCGTAATCAATGCCGTTAAACAACCAGTCCGTCTTGTCGGGTTGTCCCTGAAGGGTATTGGTTTGATTGAGCCTTAACGCATCAAAGAGATTCAAAATAGCCGCCTGATAACCACCGCACTTGGTTGCATCAATTTCATTATATGCATCCATCATGCCTGCATAGAATGTCACATTATTTAAGATCATATTGTTGATTGACCCTTCAATACCCCACTCAACTAACTCCCGCAATTCCGCAACTTCTTTTCCATATCCTCTTTTTTCCAATTGCGCAAAAATATTAACATTCCATACATAACCACGTTTGAGTGTCAGAGGAAGATAATCAATCAACTGCTGCCAGTTATTAAAGACCGTCAGGGTGATATCGGTTTTCATATCCGGATTACTTTGCAGGCTTGCCTCTATCACAATATCATCAGGAACCGACTCTGCTTCCCAGGGACTGGTCACCTTGACTTCGATATGAGCAAAGCCATTAGGCTCCGTAGCAATAAAGGCCGGAAAATCCAGATGCCCGGCACCGACCATCTCAAGCTGAGGGCTGGACAGGGTGATTAACTGATTAGCAACATCAAATTGTCCCGAATCATCCAGAATCCGGAGGGTAATCGGAACAATCGTTTCTCCATAGAGAGTTACCTCATTCAGAGATGAAACTGGACGAGTGACGACTCGTGTTGAACCGTATTGATTTGCAGGCACCTGGATATAGCGAATATCACCCGATTCCATGGTCAAACGGAGATTCGATATCTCCACAGTACAGGTCGAGAGTAATCCCGTATCCGGATGTTCCACGGTAATCGTCGCGGTGCCCGGCTCCACGGTGGAAATCAGTTCCACATCGGCTTTGCCGGCCGAATCCGTTATCGCCATCACCGAGCTGCCCTGTGCCGGGTCATCGGGAGATTCGAGCGTCCCTTTATTTGTGGAAATCCACAACACTTCGTTCGGCACTGGATTTTTATTAATCATCAGGGTGGCGGTGATGGTGCTTCGGGAAAGGCCGTCCGAGACAATCATCGCGGGATTGGCCGAAACCGTGATTTTATCGCAATCGCCAGAGCCATTTACAATGGTTCCCCCCAGATTTTCAATCGTATTATAATAAATATGAAAACAATTGCAATCCAGGGCAGCTCCCGCACCCAGCCGCAGATGATTGACATACAGGGCTTCCTTGCCGGTCCAGGCCGGCTGGTTATCATAGTTATCGATCAGTCTTACGGAAGCATTCTCTTCCAGAGTCAGCGTACCCAGTGCAAAATTACCGGTGAAGCCTCCCTGGGTGTTGCCGAAATCCCTGCCGGCAAGTTCAATCGTGGACGTCTTGCCGGGTACGGCGGCAAAAGTAAATTCCGTATTGGCCAGCCCGGCAATCTCATCAGAGGACGTCTTCCTGATTTCCAGTGCAGCAGCCCTGGTCCCCAGATGAGCCATGTGAATCACCGCATTCGCTGCGGTTGAAAAATGAGCAACCGGATCGAATTGCAATATCTCATTGACATATATTTCGGCGGATGAATTCTGAATATTCAAGGTGCCGCTGTTACTGCATCCGGTACCGATATACATTTTATTTGCCTTAAGACATCCGCCGGACAGGTTGTAGATGCCGGAACCGCCCGGATTGTCAAAATCCCAATTGGCGCCCACGGCCAATGAATTGGCATTATTTTCACCCCCGGTGTGTGTAAATATGCCCTCGCCGCGGTAACCAATATCCTCCGCTGCGGCCACAGTTAATTGCCCTCCGTTCAGGGTATAGCTGCAACTGCTGCTGTCGGAATTATAGGCGAGTGTCAGGTCTGTGGTGGTATGTGTTCCGCCATTCTGGATGAAGATGCCATAGGCATAATACATCGTGCCCATGTGGGTTTTGCCGGTGGTCAGGGAACCGCTGTTCATTTCAAGTTTACCCCATCCGCCGGCCGTCACGCCAAACCGCAGCAGGCTGCAGACTTCTCCTGTCTGGGTGACCAAAGTTGTCCCGCTATTGTTCAGGCGAACTTCGTCTGTACTGATCGGTTCTTTGTTATTCGTCCAGTTGGTTGCGATAGACCAGTCCCCTGTTCCATACGTCGTCCAGTAAAGTGTATCTGCCTCGACTCCACTGCCGGCACAAAACAAAACCCCCATTACCAATCCAAGATAAAAGAGTTTCATGTTTTCTCTCCTAAAGCAAAATCCTGTTCTCCACCTGCATTCGTATTTTCAATATTTCCCTTACCAAACGGCCCGAAATCAGGCAAATCGTTCGTTTAACTCCTTGTTCTTTCATTGGATTGAATCTATTTCAACTGCCAGCCGTCCGGGCAGAAGGTCAGCCAGTAGTGGGCAAACACGCTGAAGTCACCCATTTTGACACCGGCCTGCCCGTCCAGTTCTGCGGGCACAGAGCCGCTCTGCAACCAGTAGTCGGCAAAGGTCTGGAGGTCGTCCAGCGTCACCACGCAGGCCTGGGCACTCCATGCGGCCGTCTGGTCAAAATGTATCCAGCCGATATTTTCACCCCACGCCCAGCCGGAGAATGTGCCGTCGTCGCCGATTCGCACGCAGTATTCATTCATCCGTGTTTCGCCGGGCACGACGGGGTCAAAATTGATCCAGCCGACATTCTCTCCCCAGGCCAGGCCCGACAGGTTCCCTTTGCCGTCATTGACAACACCGAACTCGACTGTGCCGCAGTAGCCGGTGTTCTGACAAGACAGGTTGATCCAGCCGATATTTTCGCCCCAGATCCAGCCCAGCAGCTTATCATCGAAGACCTGCACCCCGCTGCCGACGGATGGCTCCAGATTCAGCCAGCCGGTGTTTTCACTCCAGCCATACTGGGCACCGCTGTTATAAGGGTCGATATTTTCGGCCCAAAGACCGCAACCTGCCCATACAAACAGGATTATCATAACATGGTTTTTCATCGTTATCTCCTGAATCGATTAAGATTCACCACCTTGTTTGGGGATATCCCACCCCTCAACCTGCCATTCAGCCGTGCTGCTGCTTCTGTAGCCCCATTCGATTCTCGTAAAATCGGTAAAGGCGATCACTTCCAACCCTCCATTGTTCGTCGAAAACGGTTCGACAAACGCCACCCTCGCATTCACCAAACGCAGGCGATAATAGGCAAAAGGAATCATTGTCCCGGGTCTTACTATTTCCAGTGTAATCAGTTCGATTCGCTCATTATTACAGCATTTCAGCTTCAGGGGAACTGAAGCACTGTCGGTGAGTTTGGAAATATACACACCTGAAAATAGTGGATTTGGTTTTTCACCTGGTTCTGCGCCATTGGCGACATTCATCATGTACCCCTGAGCATAAATCCAGTTGGGATGCTGTGCTTCCGTACTATCTCCCGGGATACCCGTGACCTGCAGGAATAGAGCACTGTTGTTTGGAGGAAACGCCACTTTCGGAGCAGTCCCCCGCAAAGCCTGCACCGCTGTATGGACTTCTTCCAGCGTTTTCATCGTGCTGGACGGCGGCGCCGGCGGATAGAGATTCCCCGCCGAGACCATCCACGCAATGCCGCATACAAAGACAATCGCCAACGCCGCAATTATTTTTCTGTTTTCAATGATTCTACGCATTTTTGTTCTCCTCGATGAAATGGAGTTTTATTCCTTTGCCGGTCTGGTTCCAGCCAGTACCAGTGAATACTCAAAGTTCGCCCAGGGATGTTCAGCCCCGGCAATCGCCGACATATCACCATAGGCCGACGACAAATCAATGATCGGCCCCCAGGAACTGTAGGAGCCAAGATCATAATTAGTCCCGTTATCACCGCAGGTATTTTTCACAATGAGATGATGATGCGAATTTGCCTCGTTTTCTATCTGAATACCAAAGGTATTGCCGCTGCAAATATTGGACTCGATCCGGCAGCCTTGTCCGCAGCAGCGGATACCAATCCCCGCATTACCATTATTGGATGCTACACAGTCTTTGACAATCGTCTTATCCCGCACCCAGATACCCCACAGGTCATTGGCCGAGGAATCACAACGCATAATCACATTTTGGGCATTCGCCCCAATCCCGCACTCACCATTGCCCCGCGCCGTACAATCAATGATTGTATTGCCGTCGCCGGCATCAATGCCTGCCCAGCAATTGGCCACGGTACAATTTGAAATGACATTTCCAGCGACAGCGCTAATACCAATCTGGTCATAGTCTTTTCCAGTCATCCGAACTGAACAATGGTTGATCTGCCCCTGCCTGTCAACGTTGATTCCCCGGTTGAAGCATTCGCTCACCATACAGCGGTCAATCACGCAATTCTGATCGCCGTAAATCCCCTCGCCGCACCAACGGGCGGTACAATCGGTGATAATACCGCCTTGCCAGACCTCGTAGCCTCGTCCGCCGCATTGATATGCGGCACAATTGCTGAACTGGCCCTGATAAGCACAAATGCCATACACCATCGAGGTGACGGTACATCGTTCGACACGAACAGCATCCCCAAGCCAGATACCCCAGTCCCCCCAATAGACACAATGAATCTGAAGGTCCGTACAGGTGATGGCATCTGCATCTGGCCCAATAACACCCTCTACCCAGTTCAGGATAGAGCCGTTTTTAATCCAGACACTCCGGCGATCGTCACCATGAATCCGAATTGCAGTCCTCGCCAGTGTTCCTTCCAGACGCTCTATCGCAAAACCATTCAAATCCAGCACCACCCCGCTGGCATTGACGGCAATACAGGTCGGTTTCATCGGGTCGGCAAAAATCGTGTTGGTCAGGTAATATGATCCCGGCTGGTCAATAATAAACATCGTATTGGGATCCCCGCCCAGCCACTCTACCGGGGTCCGCGGTTCGATTTCCATCAGCGTCTTCATCGTCGATTCAGGCGCCGCCGGCGGTTCCAGGGGTCCGGCGAAACTTAACCATCCAACGCTTAATATAATCCCAATAATGAATTTCGTGTTCATTGTCTTGATCCTTATCAAAATGATTGATTTGCAGTATGACTCCTGCCATTCACACGTCCGGCAGGATTAAGCCTGATCGCTTACGCCTTTGCGGGAAATAACAGAGGTAAACAGTTTGTAAAATACAGGTCCACAGATAGCTACAGACTATCCCCTTTCCCAAGGCAGGCTTGCCAGGTTTGAAATAGCGTTTTCGATCCTCCGAAGAATTTTTTTAACACCCTCGTTACACTTTTATCAGATTATACCTTTTTTACCTATGTTAACGCAATCAGGAATAATCCGGATAGCAAAAGAATACAAATTAAACCATATAGATATATTGGCTTTTCTATACCTTTAAACAGGTTATATGGTAACAAAAAAGGCGGGCTTAATACCCGCCTTATAATGTCGCCTTTATGTAACTTACTCCAAGGGTTTGTTTTGAGAGAACACCGCCGTGGCCGTCTTAATCATTCCGGCAATATCGGATAAGTTGGTCGGGATAATCATGGTGTTGTTCGTCTGGGCCAGCTTGCCGAATTCATTGAGGTATTGCTCGGCCACACGCAGCTTAACCGCCTCGGCTCCGCCCTGCTCATTGATGGCCTTGGCGATTTCACGGATACCCGTGGCGGTTGCCTTTGCGACCTTTTCGATTTCCGCCGCCCGGCCCTCGGCCTCGTTGATGCGTTTCTGCTTTTCGCCTTCCGACTGGAAAATCTTCTGCTGGCGGTCGCCGTCGGCATTGTTGATTTTCGCCTGTCGTTCGCCTTCGGACTGGGCAATCACCGCACGCTTTTCACGTTCGGCACGCATCTGCTTTTCCATGGCATCCTTGATGCTCTGAGGTGGATAGATATTCTTGACCTCATAGCGAGTCACTTTCACACCCCACGGCTCGGATGCTTTATCCACCGCCGCCACGATGGCGCTGTTGATCGTCTCGCGTTCCTCGAACGTTTTATCGAGTTCCAGTTTGCCCATTACCGAACGCATCGTTGTCTGGGCAATTTGAATCGAAGCAAACATATAGTTGTCAATCCCGTATGACGCCTTCTTGGGATCAACCACTTGCAGATACAGGATACCGTCCACCTCGACGGCAATATTATCTTTGGTAATACAGACCTGCGGTTTGACATCCAGGGCCTGTTCTTTGAGCGTGCACTTATAGGCTACCCGGTCGATGAACGGAATCAGAATATGAAAGCCCGCTTCCAGCGTCGCCGAATATTTCCCCAGACGCTCCACGATAAATGCCTCTCGCTGCGGCACGATGCGTATCGTCTTGACAAATGCAATCAGGACGAATACCAGAATTGCGATAATAATCACAGTCAGCGGATCAATCGACCCGCGAGCTGCCAGAATTAACATCTCATTCATTTCTTCTCTCCTTCCTGCGTCATCGCAGGTTTGACAATTAACGTTAAGTTGTCATTTCCGGTAATTTCCACCACGGTCCCGACGGCAATCGCACGCTCCGCCCGAGCTTTCCAGTTGGTGCCGTGCAGTTCCACCATTCCGGGAACCAGAGGATTAATCGCCTCAGTCACAGTCACCTTTTCGCCGATAAAATCCGACAGGTTCTGCGATGAATCCTGGCGGCTGCGTGTAAACCCGAGGAATACACCTTTAAGCCAGTTCCGCAGGACCAGCATCAGCACCACGGATATCGCGATAAACAGCAGCAACTGGGTATTGATGCCAATGTCCACAAACACGCAGAGAATACCCACGGCCAGTGCTCCGACGCCGAAGAAAAACACGAACAATCCCGGAATAAACAGCTCCATAATCAGCAATAACACGCCGATAATCGCCCAGATATATTCCGCTTTGAGAAATTCATTCCAATCCACGGCAATACCTCCAATTTTTAACAGTGATACAGCAACCTCGTGCTGTTATATAGACTTAAACTGTAGCCCGTTTTTCCAGAATTTCCATACATTTCTTGCAATCGAGATGAATTTGGTCGATTAAAGCCTCTTTGCCCTCGAACCGCTGCTGCCCGCGGACCCGCTCCACAAACTCCATCGCCAGGTACTTCCCGTACAGATTCTCGACCTTTAGCTCCAGAATATGCGCCTCGATTAATAGCGGATAATCGCTCAGGAATGTCTTGGCCCGGCCCAGACTGAACGCCGCCGGCCGGAAATGTCCGCCCACGCACACCTCCTCCAGCGACTCGCCGACAATTACAAATCCCGCATATACGCCCTCGTCCGGGATAATCTGTTTTTCCGGATGGATATTGGCCGTCGGGAATCCCAGCTCCCGCCCCACCCCGCGCCCCGGAACGGTCTTGCCGATAAGACGATATCGCCTGCCCAGCGCATCTGCTGCTTCCTTTACCTCACCTTTTTCCAGCAGGCCCCGAACCAGCGAACTCGAACAGACCACCGACCGCCGGTCCGAATCCAGATGGATTTCCCGGTACGGCACCTCGACGACCTCGAACCCCCAGCCCTGCCCAAGTTGACGCAATACCTGTACATTGCCGCTGCGGCCATATCCAAAGTTGAAATTTGGCCCTTCGACCACCGCCTTGGGCCCCACGGTCTTCATCAGGAATTCATCGACAAAATCCTTTGGGGAGAGATTCAGCAGACGCAGGCTGTCGGTAATGACCACAAGCTGGTCGACGCCGGCCTGCTCCAGCAGTTTGATTTTCATCGTCAAGGGACTCAGCACGCCGGGGGCCTTTTCGGGATGCAATATCGCCGCCGGGTGCGGCTCGAAGGTCATCGCCGTCACCGGCCCGGCCGGACACCTCTCCCGGCATGCCCGCAAAATATCCTGATGCCCCAGGTGCAGGCCGTCAAAGTTGCCAATACTGACCGCCCCGCCCCGCCGAATCTGTTCTAATTGTGTCGAATCAAAAACTCGCATCGCCATTCCCTGCTTTCAGATGAATGATTTCTCACACACTTCGCCCTACCATCATATCCGCACATCCCCACCCCGTAAACCAAAAACATCCGGGCTTAGGACCTCTGATTACCTCGACTGATGCGGCTATTTTGTCGTACCCGATATAGCCGTTCCGTAAATCCGCCCTCCTGCTCAAAGGCCTTCGCCAGCGCTGCCAGTTGACGATCGAGAAGATGACACGCAACAGCGATGAGCGTTAATCCCGCATTTGCAGCAATTTCGGAATAAGTGGACGACATGGACTGCATGGACATCATGGACGAATTGTCCTGCTTTTTCTGTCCACTCTGTCCATGACGTCCACTTCGTCCATTTTTATAAACTTGCTTAACCCAGGATGCCACATCTTCAACACGAGCGAGCCTCCGAGCAATCAGGTCCGTTCTTCGAGGATCATCTTGTTTCCACTGGGAAAGCCCCCGCTGCCTCAGATAATCCTCATAATCCAGCCGTAATTCTTCCAGGCTGGCCCGTGCTACCGAGGTCAGCTTCAATTCCGTCTTTTTCGATGTAGCCGACGCCTGACTGCCTTCGGCAATATTCTGCACCCCGCTGCGGGCGGCCTGAATCATCTGGTCCCGCATCCGCCCGAAAGAATCCACATACCGCTGACAAAATCGCACCGTCACATCATAAATTAGCTGCGCCAGTTGAAAGCTCTTGAGCTTTCGATACCCGCCATGCTTTGGAATCAGCTCTTCATGCTCCGTCATAATTTCTCCTTCTTATCCATTTTGTCCATCACGTCCACACCACCTTAACGATCCTTCTGCAAAACACCCTTAAACAAATCCTATCACTAAACCCACAATCAGAATCAGCCAGAAAAGTCCGGACTCGCTATATCTATCGAGAAGCCAGAAGTATAGACCTACTAGGCCGAATACAATCGCTGTATGCAGCAACACCACGCCCAAGGAAGCCCCAAAGCAAAGCCTCAGCACAAAGGAAATCGCCGCATAAAGCCCGGCACACAGCCATGGCCGCTCTGTTACCAGCACCAGTTTAATCAACGCCGCCAGAAGTATGATACCAATCATTGCCCTTGCCTTTATTTAAATTCATATTTTCCAATCCGCCTCTTTTCGGTTTTTGATTTCTGCTCTGAATCTCCCATCTGTGCCCTTTTTGTTTCATCAGGCCGGGTTTGATACGGACCGCTTTATTTGTTGAGGATATAAATTACAATCTATCTCGTGAATGTTCAATTCAAAATTTTTGATTCCTTCCGGCCAGGGGTTTCGTAGTGAATGAGGTCTGAATGCAAAACCTTTTCTAAAATGATGTTAAAACTCCATGGTCTTTGGGTGTTATATAGGTAGTAACGTTCCAGAATTACAAGATTACGTAGGTTTATTATAAGGTGTTGATGTAAATACTGCTTAATCACTTAAAATACAGCATGTTATGGCATTTTTATTAGCCCGCAGCAGCTGTATTTTTAATTCAGTCAGTGGGTATTTTTCCCGATAGAATACGTTATGAAATGCAAATAGAGACAGACAACGACTCTATTGCCTCAAAAAAGACCTCTGAATAAGCCCACCCGGGTTATTTAGCGATAAAGAATATAAACATTTGTTTAAAGCGGGGAACACGTATGCGGTTAGCTAAACTATGCTTCGTTGCTTTTCTGGCAATCAACCTTGGAGTCCACGCCCAACTGGTCCATCGGTACAGTTTTTCGGGCAATGTCAATGATTCGGTGGGCACGGCCCATGGGATGCTGATTAATAACAGTGCCACCGCAACTTTTACCGGCGGTGTGCTGGAGATGGGCAATTCGAGTCTGCCTAATTCCAACAGTGCCACGATCAATTACGTGGATTTGCCCAACGGCACGATTTCTTCTGCTGGTACGGCCGTGACCTTGGAGGCCTGGGTGACCTGGCATGGGCCTTCCGGATCGAGCTGGCAGCGAATTTTTGATTTCGGTACCAGCGGCGCAGGGGAAAATCAGTCGGTGGATTCGACTAATTCAGCCTACATGTTCATGACACCGTGGTCAGGGTCGGGAACTTATCGATTCGGACATCGCAGCGATATTTCGATGGGCGGGCCGGTGGAGTACGTCATTGATGGGTCGTCGCTGCCGGTGGATCAGGAGGTTCATGTCGCGGTTGTCTGGAACGATACGACCGGCTTGGTACGGATGTATTTGAATGGGCAACGGATTTCGGAGGGGACAACTCTGTTTATGCTGTCGCAGTTACCGGACGTAAACAACTGGCTGGGACGGTCGCAATGGCCCGACACGGCCTTTAACGGCAGCTATAACGAATTCCGGATTTATGCCGTCCCGTTTAGTGATGAGATGATTCTGGCCAGCTATCAGGCCGGGCCGGACAATCCGATAACCAGCTTTGCCCTACCGTCCAATCCAAGTCCGTCGCACCTTGCCACTATCGGCAGCATGAGGCCGACGCTGACGTGGCAGTCGGATTCGAATGCGAGTATTGTCGGGCATCGTGTTTATCTGGGGACTGATTCAACTGTGGTACTGAAGGCCACCACAGCATCGACGGGGATTTATCAGGAAACTAAAACGCCGGGCAATGAGAATTTCACCACGGCCGGCGAACTGGCTATGGACCAGATCTATTACTGGTGCATCGAGGAAGTTACCAACACCGGCTATACCTTCAAGGGGCCGATTTGGAGTTTTAAAACCGCTAACCTGAAAGCTCATGCCCCGCAGCCGGCCAATGGCGCGGCGGGTGTTTCGGTTGGACGCGTGACGCTGCAATGGGAGGCGGGTCAGGGAGCCAGCGGTCATCGGATTCTGCTGGGAAGCTCTCCGGCAACGCTTGCGGTGGTTGAAAATAATTATGCACAGACTTCATATATGCTGGAAAACCTCGATTTCAAAACGGTTTATTACTGGCGGGTGGATGAGATTTTTCCATCCGAGGTTATCACGGGCGAGGTGTGGTCGTTTTCCACGCTGGAAAAACCGATTGCCTGCATTCCAGGGGATCTGGATGGAAACTGCATCGTCGATTTAAATGACATGCTGTTATTCAGCGATGCCTGGCTTTCCAGTGTGAATTGCAGTGCCTTCGACTGTCCCGACATGGATCAGAGCAAGCTGGTAGATATTGCCGATTTAGCGGTGGTCTCGGCCAACTGGCAGGACTCACGGGACCCAATGGTGGTGATTAACGAGATTCACTATCACACCGACAATAACAAAGAACCGGTGGAATTTATCGAACTGTTTAACGCCGGGGCACAGAACATTGACCTGAACGGCTGGACACTGGAGGATGCGGTCAGCTATACATTCCAGGGCGTGCCTGTCATGGCGCCGGGGGATTATGTGGTCGTCTGTCAGTCAATGACCGCGTTTGCGGCAAAATATAACCGGACGGCATACGGGCCATTCGAGGGCAAGCTCAGTAACGAAGGGGATCGCATTGTTCTGCGTAACGCCGGCGGCAATAAGATTGACGAAGTGGAGTACAAGGGTGAGTTTCCATGGCCGGTTGCCGCCAACGGCGAAGGAGCCTCGATGGAATTAATCAATCCTTATCTGGACAATAATCTGGCCGGAAGCTGGCGGAGTTCGGGATACCATGATGCCCTGCCGGAGCATGCCTATGGAACACCCACGCCGGGCTTGCAGAACAGTGTGTATGCCCTGAATGCATCGCCCCAGATTCGACAGGTCAGCCATGAACCGAAACAGCCGGCGTCGGGGACACCAATTGTCATCACGGCCAAAGTAACCGACCCGGATGGGGTCAAGCGGGTCAGTTTAAAATATCAACTGGTTCTGCCGGGTGCGTATCTGCCAGCATATCTGCCGATAGACATTTCTTCCTTAGTCAGCAATCCGTATCAGGATCAGCCGGTCAACCCGGACTTTGAGAATCCGGCCAACTGGAGCACAATAACGATGGTGGATGATGGAACGGGGCAGGATGCCGTCGGTGGGGATACGATTTACACTGCGGTAATTCCGGCACAGGCTAACCGCGTTCTGGTGCGGTATCGGATTGAGGCCGAAGACAACCTGAGCAGTGCGATTCGCGTGCCCTACGCAGATGATGGGTCGCTGAATTTCGCCTGTTATGTGTATAATGGCGTTCCGGCGTATGTCGCCGGCAAGGATTCGGTACATGCGGAGGGGCCGGGGCATGTGTACAGCACGGATATTCTGACCTCCATTCCGGTTTATAGCTTAATCACGCGCAATTCGGATTTCTATATGTGCAACGGCTATAATGGCGCGGACCGGATTGACCAGGGATCGACTGCGGCCAATGTGCAGGATGCCGGGCAGGTCTATAACTGGGAGGGAGCCTTTGTGTATGAAGGGACTGTTTATGACCATATCGGCTATCGGCTCCGCGGGGGCAACGGACGTTATAACTACGGCATGGGCGGAAAGCGGTCGATGAAGATGCGATTTAATCGCGGCCATTATTTCCAGGCATGCGATCTTTACGGCACCCCGTTCCCGTCCAAGTGGCAGCATCTGAATACCGGCAAACTGTTCGGTAATCAGATTACCGGCGGTTATCGCAACTATCCCTATGGCGTCAATGAAATCATGGATTATATGCTGTTCAATTCCGTGGGGGTTCCGGCGCCCGAGGCATGGTGGTTCCATTTCCGAATTGTGGACGGGGCAGAGGAAGCACCCAACACAACCAATGGCCAGTATGAAGGTGATTTCTTCGGGCTTCATCTTGCGTTTGAAAATTACGATGGCGCATTTCTGGAACGGCTGGGTCTGCCCAAAGGCAACCTGTATAAGCTGTCCGACAAGATTTATGAAGGCCCGCGTCAATTGCGTTACCAGGGCCCTGACGCCGTCAGTGATGCCTCAGATTATGAGAATATCCGATGGAATCTCAAGCATACGGCATCGGCTGATTTTATACGCAACTACATGGATTGCGATGAATGGTATCGCTATCACACCATCACCGAAGCGATACGGCATTACGATGTGTTTTCGGGTGCGACGTGCATCCATTGCCTGAAAAATATGGCGTGGTACTTCCTGCCGGAATACACCGCCCAGAACAATAATCTGGGCATGCTCTGGTTTATGCCTTTTGACGTGGACGACACCTGGGGGCCTTATTGGAACCAGGGGGTCGATCACGGCAAGGCCGCGATTTATGACCAGGAATATCTGGGCGGGCTGACCCAGTACACCGTTCAGGCGGAAAAGGCACCGCTCAAACAGGACTACCGCAACTATATCCGTCACTTCCGTGACCTGCACTGGCAGCCGGATATCATCAACGGCATGATTGATGAGCTGGCTAAAGTCATTGAGAACTTTGTCCCGGCTGACCGAGACCGCTGGCGTCTGGATTCTTCCATCCCTGGAACTCCTATCGATAATGGCACACTGGAGAACAATATCATCATCATGAAGCAGTTCGCATGGACCAGTGGAGTTTGGGGCTGGCCGGGTACCGCGGCCAATCTGGACAACCTGGCTAATGCCGAAGGGGACAGCACCAATATCCCGGCCACACCGACGGTCAGTTATATCGGAACCGACGGCTACCCAATCAATGACCTGCGATTCCAGACCAGCGCCTTCAGCGATCCGCAGGGCAACGGCACGTTTGCGGCCATGAAATGGCAGATTGCGGAATATGCTCTGAATTATGATTCCAATCCGAGTGATGAAGTGATTCTGATTGATCAGAACGCGACATGGAAATATGTCAAGGGGACTCAGGAGCCTTCCAATCCCATCGATCAATGGAGATTGCCTGGCTACAGCTCAGATAACTGGTCCAGCGGTAAAACCAGCATCGGCTTTGCAGATAACGACGACAATACCATACTTGATGACATGCAAGGCAAGTATAGTACTGTTTATCTGCGAAATACGTTTGAGATTACCGATAAAACCAAGGTTCAGGCCCTGAAACTTCATATTTATGTCGATGACGGCTGTATTATCTGGATTAACGGCACGGAAGTCAAACGGGCCTATTGCAGTGACGGAGTCAAATACTATAACAGTGTGACCGATACGACCGATCATGAGGCAGCTGGCTATGATGAAGTGGCTCTGACCGCCCCTTATGATTACCTGGTCAATGGGACCAATGTGATTGCCGTCCATGCCCTGCAAGT
This sequence comes from Anaerohalosphaeraceae bacterium, assembly GCA_039679345.1. Lineage (GTDB taxonomy): Bacteria > Planctomycetota > Phycisphaerae > Sedimentisphaerales > Anaerohalosphaeraceae > Anaeroglomus. The sequence goes on along the minus strand of JBDKVE010000071.1, from coordinate 1,861 downwards.
TACGAAAGGCAGCACCGATTTCTCCATTGATGTAAAACTGACTGCCAAGATTGGGGGTACCACTATAAACCTCTTGAATGATCCGCATTTAGCCCGGAGCAAATACGAAATCAATCCCGTCTGGGAAAGCGGTGAACTGACCAATGCCGGCACTCTGCAGGTTCAGATTCCGGGTAATGCCGTCAGGGACGGGCGGACGTACCGCGTGCGGTGTGCGATGAAGGATACCACCGGCCGGTGGAGTCACTGGTCCAATCCTGTCCAGTTCGCCTCCGGCCCGGCCATCGGCGCGGATATCCTGAATTATCTGCGGGTCAGCGAAGTGATGTATAACCCGATGCTGGATGCCAATGGAACCTACGACAAGGACGAATACGAATTTATCGAGCTGACCAACATCAGTCCAACCAAGACCATTGATTTGTCGAGCGTCTCCATCATCAATGGGGTTACATTCAACTTTGCCGGGAGTGCCGTGACTTCACTTGGCCCCAAAGACTATGTACTGGTGGTCAAAAACAAGTCGGCCTTTGAATCCCGCTATACGGGTCTGTCCGACAAGATTGCAGGGGCTTACTCCGGCAAGCTCAATAACGACGGCGAGACCGTCGAGATATCCGACACCTGGAACGGCACGGTTGTCGCCTTTACGTACAATGACGGTGACGGCTGGCCGCAGGCTGCTGACGGCGCCGGTCATTCACTGGTGCCGCGGAACGGGTGGGCGATGGAAGACCAGCAGGCGGGGATTATGGATTATGCCGGAAGCTGGCGGCAAAGTACCTATCGTGGAGGTTCGCCGGGCACCGAGGACCCGACTGCCATAAGCGATGTGGTAATTAATGAATTCTTGGCCCATACGGATTTGAGCAGTCCTGCTTATCCAGACTATGACAGCAATGACTGGATTGAGCTGTATAACTTGACGGAATCCTCCATCGGCCTGAATGCCAACTGGTATCTGACCGATGATATCGAGAATCTCAAGAAATGGGCGCTTCCCAGTGTCACTATCTCCGCAAACGGAATGCAGACCTTTGACGAAATCAGCGGGTTCCATAGTCCCATCAAAACCGGATTCGGACTGGATAAAGCCGGGGAACGAATCTTCCTGTCCTACCTGCCGGGCAATGCCGGCGACCGTGTGGTTGACTGCCTCCGCTTCCGAGGGCAGGAAAACAGTATCTCGCGAGGACGGTATCCGGACGGCGGGGATTACTGGTTCCGCATGTTTGGTTCCAAAAATACGGCCAATACGATTCCGATTGGAGATGTTGTGATTTCCGAGGTGATGTACCATCCGATCGAAGGCAGTACCAACGATGAGTATATCGAATTGTATAACCCCACCCCGGCATCGGTACCGCTTTACAGCGCCGATGGGTCCGGTTCGTGGCGGCTGGATAATGCCATCTCGTTTACATTCCCATCGTCCATGTCGCTGGCGGCCGGAGCAAAGATTGTGATCGTGCCGTTTGATCCCGTGGCGGAGCCGACGCGGCTGGCTGCATTTGAGGCAGCATACAATTGTGACCTGATTGCCGGAGTAAACGTATTCGGCCCATGGGCCGGCGCCCTGTCCAATGGCAGCGAACGGCTGGCGCTGGAAAAACCACAGGACTCCGATGACCCGCTGGATCCGTCTGCAATATCCTGGATTCTGATCGATCAGGTTGGGTATAGTGATTATGACCCCTGGCCCGTCGGTGCGGACAGATCTGGTAATTCACTGACACGGCTTTATCCAGATAATGCTCAGTATTCGGGTGACGATCCTGCGAATTGGACCGCAGCCGCTCCTGCCCCAGGCCAATAACTGACTCTGTACGGGAAGTAATCCGAAACGCTGGATATTGAGAAC
>JBDKVE010000070.1:0-8671 GCA_039679345.1 Anaerohalosphaeraceae bacterium | reverse complement strand
CGAACCCGCTATAGCCCTTGACACACAAGGTCGTTTTATGATTGTCTGGAGCAGCGGAAATTCCGGAAACAGGGCTGTAATGGGCCGTTTTTTTGATGTTTCCAGTTCTCCGCTCAGTCTTGAATTTACTATCGCATCGTCGGGGGATAACTTCTCCCCTTCAGCAGCGGTTGACCCGAATGGTCTGTTCATAGTGGCATGGTCAAGCAAGCCGGCTGGTTCGTCAACATACAGCATTGCTTTCAGGCAATACAATCCCAATGGAATACCCAAAACTGCAGCCGTTTTGGTTGCACAGAATCTTGTCAATATCCCAGTCGCCAGTGTATCAATGAATCGGGACTGTAATCTGGTTGTCGCCTGGGATGGACATGCTCAGGATGCGGCACAGGCCGACATCTATGCCAGGCTATATGATCCGAATGCTATTGCCAGGACTGCTCCGTTTCGTGTTAACACATTTATGACCGGACGGCAGGAGCGGCCTTCCATATCGTTATCCGACAGCGGAAACGCTGTGGTCGTCTGGCAAAGCGAAAATTCGGACGGCAATGATTACGGCATTTGCGGACGAAAGATTGACCCAAACGGCATGCCATTCGAAGACACAGAATTTGCCATCAATCGATTTGTCTATCGAAAGCAGCACAACGCTGATGTGGCAATGAATGCCAATAATCAGTTTTTCACCGCATGGCAGCATGAAGATCAGCGCTGCTGGATGGATGGCAGAGATTTGTATTGTGAGTACCCTCATGTAATCCAAATACAACTTGGACCCAAACCCCTGTCTTATGGGACATATTCCGGCGACCTGTCCGGAAATGGTATGATTGATATGGCCGACTTGAGCTGGATTGCTGAAAACTGGCTCCAATGGGATTTCAGATATGATATTCCCACTGCAGACGTCTACCCCGATGGACATATAGATATTGCCGACTTTTATCTTGTTGCATGTCATTGGATGCAATGTTATCAGTCTTTAATACCGCCAGAGATAATTGAATATTATTACCAAAATCGCTTGATTGTCTGCACAACACGTTTAAAAAGAATCGCTGTTGCAATCTCTATATACGCAAATGATAACAACAATAAATTCCCCTCAACTCTTAATGTACTTATCGAGCAAAACGACTATTTTGATACTCCCTGGCCAGAAGAAGTATTTCAGTGCCCTGGTGTCTGTCCCCATCTGCAATTCAGCGACTATGTGTATCGCGGCAATGACCTTAGAGGCAGTGATCCAAGCTATATGGTCGTTGTCTATGACAGGCAAAACAATCATCTTGGCGGCAAGCGAAACGCCGCATTTGCCGATGGCCATGTTCAAACCATGACCGAAGCGGAATTTCTTGCTGCAATCGAAATAGACAATGCTTATCGTCGACCAAATACCCGACTCGAGGAAAAACCAGTTGAATAATAATATACTAACTCTATCTTTATATAAACAGAGCTGCTTGTACTTTATAAAAATACTCTTTCTTTCTTGCAATCAGATTACATTTCATTAGAATAATCTCACGTCGTGGAGAATTAATAAGGCTATATGGAGTATGCGTATCCGGTTTTATGGCCGGATCAAAGAATTTTTTTATATATAAGGATGTCCCAATGAGCGATCTATTCAGCGTAAAAGATAAATGTGTTGTCGTCACCGGCGGTGCCGGGGTGTTGTGCGGTGGGATTGCCGAAGATCTGGCGGAGGCGGGGGCTAAAGTCTGTATCGCTGATTATGATGACATTCGGGCCAATAGTCTGGCTCAGAAAATTACGGCCAAAGGAGGATACGCCCTGCCCATCAAAATCAATGTGCTGGATAAAAAAGAGGTTTCCGACGCCTTCCAGTGTGCCCTCGACAGCATGGGCCGGATTGATGTGCTGATCAACGGCGCCGGCGGCAATAAAAAAGATGCCACAACCTCCGATACGCTGAAGTTTTTCGACATGCCGGCCGAAGCGATGAAAGCCGTCATTGACCTGAACTTCATGGGCACTCTGCTGCCCTCTCAGGTATTTGGCCAGTATTTTGCCCAGCAGAAAAAAGGCATCATCCTGAACATATCCAGCATGAATGCCTTTCGCCCGCTGACCAAAATCTGCGGCTATTCGGCAGCCAAAGCCGCGGTCAGCAACTTTACCCAGTGGCTGGCGGTCCATCTGTGCCAGAATTATTCAACTGATATTCGCGTCAACGCCATTGCCCCCGGATTTTTCCTAACCGAACAAAACCGCTTTCTGCTGACCGATGAGAAAACCGGCCAACTGACCGCCCGTGGCAAGACTATTCAGGATCACACACCGATGGGACGCTTCGGCAATGCAGACGAATTGTACGGGGCTGTTCGCTGGCTGATTAGCGACGCATCCAAATTTGTCACCGGCATTGTCGTCCCGATTGACGGCGGATTCAGCGCCTTCAGCGGTGTTTAATCCAATCTCAAGTAAACTGATCAAGAAGATACAATTATGCTGTATTATGCTCGCGGAAGTGAAACGGACCAATTAAGCAGTGAAGACCTCAAGCAGGGCCTTTATGAGGCACTAAACAAGCTGGGGCCAAAACGGAAGGTGCTGGCCGTACCGCCGGATGGGACCCGATTTTATTCGCGGGCCGGGGAACTGACCCGTCTGGCCTGGCAGTATTACGGCGACAAGATGACCGACATCCTGCCGGCTCTTGGCACGCATTTTGCTATGACCGAAGCCGAAATTAAGCGGATGTTTGGCGATATCCCGACAACGCTGTTCCGTAAGCACGACTGGCGCAACGATATTGTAACACTGGGACAGGTTCCCGGCGAATTCATTAAGCAAATCAGCGAAGGCAAGCTGGATTTCTCATGGCCGGCTCAGGTCAACCGGCTGCTGGTTGAAGGCGATTTTGATTTGATCTTATCGCCCGGGCAGGTCGTCCCGCACGAAGTCATCGGCATGGCCAATTACAATAAAAATATTTTTGTCGGTACCGGCGGCTCGGAAGGGATTAACAAAAGTCATTTTCTGGGTGCCGTTTTTGGTATGGAACGCATTATGGGCAGGGCCGACACCCCGGTTCGCAAGGTCCTCAATTATGCCTCTGACCATTTTGCCAAACACATGCCGATACTCTATATTCAGACGGTAGTCGAAGCGACACACATCGGCCCGGTTGTTCGGGGGCTGTTTATCGGGGATGATGTCGAATGTTTCAATCGTGCCGCCACCCTGTCGCTGAAAGTCAATTTTCAGATGCTGGATGAGCCGCTCAAAAAGGTGGTGGTTTTTCTCGATCCTCATGAGTTTAAGAGCACCTGGCTGGGCAATAAAAGCATCTACCGCACCCGCATGGCCATGGCTGACGACGGCGAACTGATTGTTCTGGCTCCCGGACTCAAAGAGTTCGGTGAAGACCCCGAAATCGACCGGCTGATTCGCAAATATGGCTATGTCGGTACGGAGCGGGTATTGAAACTGACCCGGGAAAACACGGAATTGCAGAATAATCTCAGTGCCGCGGCACACCTGATTCACGGTTCCTCCGAAGGCCGATTCAGCATCACCTATTGCCCGGGCCAGATTACCCAAAAGGAAATCGAATCGGTCAATTTCCACTATGCAGATTTAAACGCAATGCTGAAAAAATATAATCCCGAACAGTTGAAAAATGGATATAATACCGTCAACGGTGAAACCATTTTCTATATTTCCAATCCCGGCATGGGATTGTGGTCATGGAAAAACCGGTTTAAATAGACCCAACGGGTATGATTACTCCGCGACGGCCACAGGCCGTTTTATGCCGCGCGTGTTCACAGGGTAACGTTACCCTACGCAGCCGCGGTGATAATACTGTTGCTGGAAGCTGGCGGCTGAAAGCCTTTTAGCCGCGACGAACCGGAAAATTTTAAGCAGGATCAGTATAGTCAACAATAATCCTTATTTCAGGAGTTATAAACAATGTCAAAAGCAGATATCGCAGTCGTCGGTTTGGCGGTGATGGGTGAGAACCTCATCCTGAACATGGAAAGCAAGGGCTTTACGGTGGCCTGCTTCAACCGCACCGTGTCCAAAGTGGATGATTTTGTCAATGGCCGGGCCAGGGGCAAAAATATCATTGGCTGCAAGTCCATCGAGGAACTGGTCGCCAATCTCAAACGTCCCCGCAAAGTGATGCTGATGGTCAAGGCCGGCGCTGCGGTGGATGAATTTATCGAGCTGATTTTACCGCATCTGGAAAACGGCGATATCATCATCGACGGAGGCAACAGTCACTTCCCCGATACTACCCGCCGCACCCAATATGTGGAAAGCAAAGGCAAACTGTATATCGGTACCGGCGTCTCCGGCGGCGAAGAAGGTGCCCTGCTGGGGCCATCGATTATGCCCGGCGGCTCTACTGCAGCCTGGGTGTATATCAAGCCCATCTTTCAGAAAATTTGTGCCAAGACCGACAAGGGGGAACCCTGCTGCGAATGGGTCGGCGAAAACGGCGCTGGACATTTTGTCAAGATGGTGCATAACGGCATTGAATACGGCGATATGCAGATGATCTGCGAAACGTACCAGATGATGCGTCAGGGGCTGGGGATGACCAATGCCCAGATGCATGATATTTTTGCCGACTGGAATAAAGGCGAACTGAATTCTTATTTGATCGAGATTTCCCGTGATATCCTTGGCTATAAGGATGACACAGGCCATTACACCCTCGATACGATTCTGGATGCCGCCGGCCAGAAAGGGACCGGTAAATGGACCGTCGTGACGGCTCTTGACAGCGGCCAGCCGCTGACTCTGATCGCCGAAGCGGTATTTGCCCGTTGCCTGTCGGCCATCAAAGAAGAACGTGTCGCCGCCGCCAAAGTGCTCAATGGACCGAAAGAAAGATTCCTTGGCGACAAGGCCACCTTTGTCAATGACCTGCGTCAGGCCCTCTATGCCTCCAAGATTGTCAGCTATGCCCAGGGTTACCAATTAATGCGTGCGGCGGCTGCCGAGTACAAGTGGAATCTGAATTACGGAGGCATCGCCCTGATGTGGCGCGGCGGCTGTATCATCCGATCCGTCTTCCTGGGCAAAATCAAGGAGGCCTTTGATCGTAACCCGAATCTGAACAACCTCCTGCTGGATTCGTTCTTTAAAGAAGCCGTGGAAAAAGCCCAGTCCAGTTGGCGTCGGGTGGTCAGTGAAGCCGTGCGATTGGGGATTGCAATCCCGTCCATCAGTGCGGCACTGTCTTATTTTGACGGGTATCGCAGTGCGATTCTGCCGGCCAACCTGCTGCAGGCTCAGCGCGATTACTTCGGCGCTCATACCTATGAACGAACCGACAAGCCCAGAGGACAGTTCTTTCATACCAACTGGACCGGTCGTGGCGGAAATACGGCAGCGTCAACCTATTCTGTCTGATTGAATCCAAGCGAGGCCCCGGCTTTCGGGGCTTTTTACTTAATCCTGAGTCTGGATAGCAGATTGCGGAGCATAACGATGACCTATATGCATGATGATTTTCTTCTGCAAAATAAAACGGCGGAATATCTCTATCACGAACACGCCCAGAAAATGCCGATTTATGACTATCATTGCCACCTGCCCGCGGTTCAGATTGCCGAAGACAAGCGATTTGAGAATCTGACGGCGATTTGGCTGGCCGGCGATCATTATAAATGGCGGGCCATGCGCACCAACGGCATTGATGAGAAATACATCACCGGCAGCGCCTCGGATTTTGAAAAATTCCAGAAATGGGCCGAGACTGTTCCTTACTGCCTCCGCAATCCGCTCTATCACTGGACGCACCTGGAATTGAAAAAACCATTCGGCATCACCGATAAAGTGCTGAATCCAGACACCGCCAAAGTCATCTATGACACCTGCGGCGAGAAGCTCCAGACGACCGCTTTCAGCGCCCGCAATATCATGCGAAGCTGGAATGTCAAGCTGGTCTGCACCACCGAAGACCCCACCGATACGCTCGATTATCATCTGGCCATCCGCAAAAGCAGTTTTGAAATCGCAGTCCACACCGCATGGCGGCCGGACAAAGCGATGGCCGTGGATAACCCCGCCCTGTTCAATACCTGGACGGACAAACTGGCAGGCTTGACGAATACCCACATTAAGGACTTTGACAGTTTCCTGTCGGCCATTCGCAAGCGGCAGGAGTACTTTCACGCCAACGGCTGCCGTGTTTCCGACCACGGCCTTGATAAAATATATGCCGCCGACTATACCGAGGCCGAGATCAGGGACATCTTCGACAAAGTCCGCTGCGGCAAATCGATTACCGCCCAACAGGTTGAGCTGTTTAAATCCGCCATGTTGTATGAGTTATGCCTGATGAACGCCGAAAAAGGCTGGGTACAGCAATTCCATCTGGGCGTCCTGCGCAACAACAACAGCCGGATGTTTGCTAAACTTGGCCCCGATACCGGATTTGATTCCATCGGCGATTTCAATCTGGCCGCCCCCATGGTTAAACTCTTTGACCGGCTCAACAGCCGCAGCAGCCTGTGCAAGACCATCCTGTATAACATCAATCCCACGGATAATGAAATCATGGCCACCATGCTGGGCAACTTTCAGGATGGCTCCTGCCCCGGCAAGATGCAGTTAGGCTCGGGCTGGTGGTTTCTGGATCAGATGGACGGCATGATCAAACAGATGAACGCCCTGTCCAACCTGGGACTTTTGAGCCGTTTTGTCGGGATGCTGACGGATTCACGCAGTTTCCTTTCGTACTCCCGCCACGAATATTTCCGCCGCATCCTCTGCAACCTGCTGGGCGAGGAAGTGGAAAAAGGATTCTGGCCGAACGACAAAAAATGGCTCGGCCAGATGATCGAAGATATCTGCTATAACAACGCCCGGCATTATTTTGACATGACTCTGCCGAGCGTTTGAGGCGTACTTGTAGCGTCTGTTGATTATTTTTCGTGGGCAATCAGATCTTCGTAAGTCTGACGGTGGCGAATCACGGTAAATTGGTCGCCATCCACCAGCACTTCCGGCAACAGCGGCCGGGCATTGTAATTGCTGCTCATGGTATAACCGTAGGCTCCGGCCGTGAAAATCGAAATCAGGTCGCCGCGTTTGACCGCCGGCAGCGGACGTTCCTTGGCGAAAAAGTCCGCACCCTCACAGATCGGTCCGACAATATCAACCTGCCCACAGCCTTCCGGATTCAGATGGCGGAATTTCTTCGGCGGTACCAGGGACGGATCCACCTGTGCAGGCCAGATAAAATGAAACGCATCGTACAGCGGCGGACGAATCAGGTCATTCATGCCCGCATCCACAATCACAAATTTCTTCTTGCCACCCTGCTTCAGATACAAGACCCGTGTCAGCAGGATGGCGGAGTTGGCCGCAATACTCGCACCCGGCTCCAGTATCAGCTTCAGCCCCTTGCCTTTAATCAGCGGGACAATCACGCCGGCATAATCACTGGCTGAAGGAGCGGTTGACGTTTCATAGTCGGCGCCATAGCCGCCGCCCATATCAATCGCCTCGATGGTAAATCCATCCGCCCGCAGTTCGTCAATCAATTTAACCGTCTTCTGCAACGCCTCGGCATACGGCTGTACAGATTTGCCCGCCGAACCCAGATGCACATGGACTGCACAAAGCTGGACGGTGCCGTTTTTGCCGTATTTGTTGAAAACCTGCCGGGCGCGTTCAATATCCACACCAAACTTGGATTCTTTCTTGCCGGTGGTGGTATAAGTATGCGTGCGAGGGTCCACATCGGGATTGACTCGCAGCGCCGCTTTTGGGGTTTTGCCAAGATTGCGGGAAATGGTAATCAGATTTTCCAGTTCCGCTTCGGATTCAATGTTGAAATAACCAATCGGGGCATTCAGGGCCTCGACGATTTCCTTGTCGGTTTTACCCACGCCTGCATAGACGATTTTCGTTGTATCAATGCTGGTTTGTTTAGCCCGAAACAACTCGCCGCCGCTGACAATATCAAAGCCGCTGCCGGCCTCAGCCAGCACCTTGAGGATGTGAATGTTGGAACAGGCCTTGATGGAATAGCAAATCAGTGTATCCAGCCCTGAAAACGCTTCTTTGAGTCGATTGAAGTGGCCCAGGAACGTGGCCTTGCTGTAAATATAGACTGGCGTGCCGGCCGCTTCGGCGATTTTCTCGACTGCTACATTTTCCGCATACAATTTACCTTGTTTATATCCGAAATAATCCATATATAGTCCTTTAATTTATCTATCTTGATAGAATTTTGTAGTATATCGTTTTTCTCGTCGGAGGCAAGACCCCATTTATGTAAAGTCTCAATTCCTATCAAGAAAAGGCTGTAATCAAACGTCTATTCAGGTATAATCAGCCTGTTGAATGAAGCACAAAAAATGTGTTTTTTATATAACAAGACGATAATACTCCACTATGAAAACAAAGGCCAAAGAACTTATTGAGCAGCTACGCGCGACGCTTCGCCGTCACGATTACCTGTATTATGTCTTGAACCGGCCGGAGATTTCCGACCAGCAGTATGATATTTTTTTTGCTGAACTCAAGCAACTCGAGGCACAACATCCGGAATATATTACTTCGGACTCCCCTACTCAGCGAGTCTCAGAAAGCCCCATCGAAGGCTTTGCCCAGGTTCAGCACAGTGTTCCGATGCTCAGTATCGACAATACCTACAGCGACCAGGAACTGCGGG